>MHBB01000168.1 GCA_001803185.1 Legionellales bacterium RIFCSPHIGHO2_12_FULL_35_11 | reverse complement strand
ATTTATTCTTGCTCTCAAGCATCCAACAATTAGTTTTAATTTAGTTCGCTATGGCTTAATCGTACTACCAACTCAGGATCCTTTGGTTTATGCAATTCAAGATAGTCCATATAAGTTACGTAGCCCAATTGCAGAGGAAGATTTATTTGGTAGTGGCTTAATGCGTTTTGATGATAAGAGTAATTTAAGCTATATATTGCCTATGCAGCCTTATTACGTTGCTAAAAGAGCATTTACCAGTCAACCTATAACAAAAACAGGTGTTGCATATATATTAGTTCATGATTTAGCTAATTATTTAGTCGAGCAAGAACTCACGTATCATATAAAACCTAAACACTCTCCAGGTTGGGGTCATGCGCAGAGTGAGAAATTAGTTGTTTTCCCAATAAAAGATGGAGTACCGATTGCTAATTCTTCTGTAGAGCAGTTATATCTAGCTTATCTTTATTTAGCGCAAGATCGTCCTAAAGCAGCTTTTAAATTAATTACGTCCTGTGAATTACAAGGGACTTTTGCTGAAGTTACATTATTATATTGGATCATTGAGAAGCTGCCTGCTGAAGGTAGAAAAATCAGCAATTCACGTGTGATCGCAGTGCAATTGGCTGCATTAGTATCTATTTTACAAATTAAATTACAATTTCCTGCGTGGAACGTTACATCAATTATAGATCAATTAAATTCTAATACTGAAATTTATCAAGATTTGCAAAAACAAGCCATTATAGCTTTTGTAACTGATTTGGCGCAGAATATGAAGAAATATTACGCAGAATACTGTATCGGCCTTAATAATATACCCAAAGATCTACGCTTAAGTCTCAGTGATGAAAAATTAATTTTAGCTTACTATAATAAATCTAAACAATCTGCTTATGAAGGTATAGTTGGGAGTCGTTATTTAGAACTTTTTCCTCAATCAAGTGCAAGATTATCATTATATAATTATTCTATTCCTGGCGTAACTTTGTACAAAATTGCAGTGGATAATTGGGATACATTGACAATGTCTATTGCTAGTAAGCAACTTTGTCAAGCAGGCAATTTGTATGCTTTTCAACAAGCGTTGGACTGCTTATCTCCATATATGGATGAGGCTTTGTTATTAAAATATTTTTTAACTTATTATAAGTTAGCAGAATTTCAAGATAGTCAAATACAAGAACAATTACAACGCTTTTGTAAAACTGCTCTGGCTTGTTATGCGTCTGCAAATCGTCAGAAGAATGCTAGTCGCTCTAAAGATAGTCTTTTTGTGTTAATTAGTGAAATTCTTTGGACGGTAATGCATCTAAGTGTAGATGCATTAAGATCTGTAAATAATCAATTAAAAGAGTATCCAGATCCATCTGTACATAACGTAATGCTGGAAATTAAATCAATTGATTTTCATGTACCAGATGTTCCTATTATAAAGATGGATTATGAGCAAAAAGCAATACAATCGCAAGAGCTGCAAGATATTATGCTGATGCCTTATGATCCAGCATTTGTGCATAATATAGATATCACTTCAGTAATGCCTCAATTTACGCTCATACAAAATAAATTGAAGTTGATTGCTGACAGATTACATAATGAACAAGAAATTTTGTTAAATAAGTTACATGGTATATCTAAATTGCCAATCAATACACAAAATAAGTTATTGATTGAAGTTGATCAAGCATGCATAGTATTACAAACACGCGCATTTACAGAACAATGGGACGAGTATAATAAAGCTCCTATTATTTATGCGCAAGAGTTACAATCTGCACAAAAATATTTATGTCAGCAAGATGCTGTTATGCAGCAGGAAATGCAGCAGTTGTTATTACAACGTGAGCCTAGAAATATAGAGGAGTTAGGCAAAAGTCAAGTGACACCAACTTTAGAGTATTTAACACGGCATTATGCGCAGACCACCGATGCTGAATATAATACAATGGGATTTGTTGGTAATACACTAGACAAATTAAAGCTAGAATTAGCACGATTTTTTAGTATAAGTGATGCTAAAAAACGCTTGGAAGTTTTAATTGCAGCATTGCACACAGATAAACAAGAATCTACTCCGGTATCTCAACTAAATTTAATCAAGGCAATTGTTAGTGATAATCAAGCTATATGTAAAAATGAGGCTTTATTTCAAGATGCTAATCAATTATCTTTACGTCCAGAGCAGGCTAAATTACTCAAGACCTTAGCCTCTGATCGGCTCATTTCTATAGTCATGCGAGCTATTATGGGTGGTGGTAAGACTAAAGTTGTGCTGCCGTTATTTGCTTTCAATATGGCTAATGATCATTTGGTAATAATCATCGTGCCTGAAATGTCAGCAAATATTAATTTTTGTGATTTACGCGCTACCTCAAAAAAAACCTTTAAACAAGAGCCATATTTATTACGTTTTGATCGTAATACTCCGCATGATGCTAAGGAATTGCAATTTTTAGATGCTACTTTGGAGATCATACGCAGTGGCAGACGTTATGTAGTGACAACTCCGTCTACAATCCAATCATTAGAATTGAAATATGTTGAATTATTAAGACAGTCAATTAGCCTGAAAAATTTACAAGAAACGCAAGCGCAGATTTTTTGCTTAGCAAAGATACTCTTGAAATTACGAGAATATGGCGTTGCTGCTATCGATGAAGCACATGCATTATTACATGTACGTAAAGAGCTAAATTATTCTATTGGCGAAGCTAATAGTATCGATCCAGATATTATTGTAGTGACTGTAAATTTATATGCATGGTTATGCAACATACAGCATAGTGCGGTTATAGATGCAAGTGCAATTGATCTCTATAAAAAGCAGTTTTGTACTCAATTGGCTGACGATAAATATCTCAACAAATACTGGGCACAGTGTTTATTGATTGGACGACTATCTGCAAATGATTTTCAGCAATATTTAGCAGATGGCTCAAACGAACAATATGTTTATACTGAGTTAGAACATTATCCAGAACAAAAAAAATACTGGGTATTATTACGTGAGCAATTTAATACTTTTTTGCCGCTGACATTAAGTCGTAAATTATACGAGCATTATGGACCATCTATAGATAAAAATTGTCAATTTGCTATTCCTTATCGAGCCAATAATGCACCGACTAATTGTGTGTTTGGTCATTTTATGGAGACTATTAATTACACTACGCAAATGATGCTGTCTGAGGGTATTTCATTAGCCATGCTACAAACTCTTCTTACTCAATGGCAAGAAGAGGCAAAAATAGATAGATCTACCGCACCAAAAGATATAAGTCATGCCGAGCAATTATTTAATGCACTATCACCGGATGACAGCAGTACTTTATTAATATTAAATGTTAGTGATCCAGTGCTGCTGCAGCGCTTATTTACTCAGCATCAGCATGATCCGCGTTTACTTTATCCTGCTATAAAAA
>MHBB01000167.1:4698-12005 GCA_001803185.1 Legionellales bacterium RIFCSPHIGHO2_12_FULL_35_11 | reverse complement strand
TCGTAACCTCTGGGTTGCTTCGTCGCTGCGCTCCTCGCAATGACGGCATCTTTCAATTGACCGCAGTTTTAATCACACCCTGCTAATGAATTATCGACGCTTGTTTGCACACCCGGTGCAAGCTACTTTTTCTAGGATAATGAATTAGGTTTCCCGGTCACTCCGTGATTAAAGTAATTAAAGAAGTGGCTTGTTTGATCTAAAATTAACATATCATTTTTGCTTGTAAAACTATTAACATATGCATTTAAACTGCTATAAAAAGTAAAGAAGTCTTTGTTTTGGCCATAAGCATTTGCATAAATATTTGCAGCCTCTGCCTTACCTTTAGCTTTTATAATTTTAGCCTCACTGTTTGCTGTTGCTAAAACCACTACTGCTCTTGCATCTGCAGCCGCCTGAATAGCTTCAGCATTTGCATGCCCATCTGCACGATGACGATTTGCTATTTTCTGCATGTCAGCACGCATTCTTTGATAAATAGCATTGCTAGTATTAGCTGGTAGCTCTATGCCTTTAATTCTAACATCAACTACGTGCACTCCAAGTTTCGCCGCCTGAATTTCTGCCTTCTCCCGTAAAACACCCATAACATCATCGCGACCACCGGTCACAACATCTGAAATAGTTCTTTTACCAAATTGAGCGCGCAATAGTGTGTTTAATTGTTGCTCAAGCAATGTCTCTGCCTTAAATTCATTACCACTAGTTGCTTTAAAATATGTTGCTATATTTTCAATTCTCCATTTTACATAATAATCAACCATTACGTCTTTTTTCTCTTTGGTTACAATTCTTGAAGACTTAATATCCAAAGTTTGAATTCTTGTATCAAAAATCTTAGCGCTTTCAATAAAAGGTAGCTTTAAATGAAATCCTGGATTTAAAACCAAAACTTCATCGGCACTAGCGCCATGCACCAATTTCCCTAAACGCAGCAAAATTCCATGCTGTCCCTGAGAAATTGTAAAAGCACATGTTGTAAAAAATATAAATAATATAAATCCTACAGTCCATAAAATGGCTTTTTTACCAGCATTCATTAAGATATCCTCCCTTCACGATCTGAAGGTCTAGTTGTAGCTCTACCATCTAGCAACATTCCATTACCACTACCATTACTAGTGTATCCATCTGATTTATAATCAGATGGTGGTGAAATTTTAGTTATTGAGCTTGATACCGCCTCTTTGCCTATAATTTTATCTAGTGGAAAATACATCATATTACCTGACTTGCCATCGACAACGATTTTAGTTACCTGACTTAAGACACTCTGCATAGTATCTAAGTACATCCTTTCTTGCATTACATAAGGAGACTTCAAATACTCAGGCAGTAATGCTAAAAACTCTGCTGCATCTCCCTTTGCCTTTAAAATAACTTGCTCATAATATGCCTTAGCCTCTTCATTAATTCTTTTAGCTTTACCCTCGGCTATTGGAACAACTTTTGCGGCATAAGCCTGTGCTTGCTCTTTAAAACGTTTCTCATCCTCTTGCGCTTTAATTGCATCATCAAATGCATCTTGCACATTTTCTGGCGCTCTTGCTGGCTGAGGGGATACATTCACGATGAGCATGCCAACTTTATAATAATCTAAGATTTTTACTAAAGATTCTTGCATGCTTGTGCCCCAAGCGTCTCGACCCTCGGTGATTAACTGATCTAAAGTAGTAGTACCAACCACTTGACGAAGAGCACTCGATGTAGCCTGACGTAGACTTTCCTCTGGATCAGCAACATTGAATAAATAATCCCTTAGGTCACCAATGCGGTACTGTACAGCAACAGACACTGCAACCAAGTTCTCATCTTTAGTTAGCATTTGTCCTGAGTATGAATAATCTGAAACTCGTTCAACATTCATCACTCTTTTTGAACAAATGAATCTAGGAATCCAATGCGGTCCTGGGCCAACTGTTTTAACGTATTTACCAAATCGTAAAATAACCGCTTCCTCAGCAGGATCAAGAATAAAAATTCCTGACAATGCCCATAAAAAAATGGAAGCTATTGCAATCAAGCCGATTAAAATACCAGCCGGCTCATTGGCTGTAGATTTTTTTGATTTTTTACCTGGAATATTAAAAAGTCTTTTTTTCAGTAATTTTTGAAATCTTTTAAAGACTTCATCTAAATCTGGTGGTTGATTTTTCCCACTCCAAGGATCCTTGTCATTGCCTGGTTCGTTCCAACCCATGTACACTCCAACTTTATCTTAAGAAAAATTATCTTGAATACTTTCACTAGACTTTATGACTTTTTCAAAAAGCACTCAAAATTGTCGTCTTTGCGAACAAAGTGAAGCAATCTAGTGACGTTTAAGGGCTCTAGATTGCTTCACTATCGCTCGCAAAGACGCATTTTAAAACATGCCTTTAAAAATTCATAAAGTCCAGTTTTACACGCGAGATTTATTCTATGAAGTCTCATCAATTTAAGCAAGTTCCATAAATTGCACAACTGATAAATACCAGAACAAAACTCATTCTATTTCTTTAATTTTCAAATGGATACGAAATTGATTAAAGTTTTTTAAATTTTAAATCCCATACCCCATGCCCTAACTTATTACCTCTTTTTTCAAATTTAGTAATGGGCCGACTTTCTGGTCTTTCTATAAAACCACCATCATCATTACAATTTGTAATTAATACGTCACCGGTTAAAACATCAAACATTTGCAATGCATAATCTTCCCAGTCTGTGGCACAATGTATAAAACCGCTTGTTTTCAGTCTAGTGACTAATAGTTTAATAAATTCTGACTGAATAAGCCGACGTTTATTATGTCTTTTTTTATGCCATGGATCTGGAAAAAATATTTGCACTCCAGATAAAGAATTTTCAGGGATATAATTTTTCAATATTTCCACTGCATCAAAATTTACAATTCTTACATTATTAATCTCACTGTCTTGTAAATCTGCAGCTAAACTACCAACTCCCGCCTGATGGACCTCTATCCCAATGAAATTTTGCATGGGAGCATTTTTAGCCATCTCAAGCAAAGATGCTCCCATGCCAAATCCGATTTCTATAATTACTTCCACATCATTATTAAATATTTTGGTAAAGTTCCAGATTTTATTATCCAAAGGCAAAGCATAATTTTTTAATAAAACGTCAAATCCATGCTGTTGCCTTGGACTCATTCTCCCAGCACGTACAACAAAACTTCTAATAGTGCGCCGCATTCATTACCCCTTTGGAGAAATCATTTCTGCTGGCTTTACAAAATTATCAAATTGCTCTGCAGTCAATAAATCTAAAGAAATCGCAGCTTCTTTCAATGATGTTCCATCATGATAGGCCTTCTTAGCAATTTTAGCTGCATTATCATATCCAATATGAGGATTTAATGCTGTAACAAGCATTAATGAATTATGCAAATAATTATCAATAACTTCTTTATTAACTTCTATTCCAGCTACACAAAACTCTTGGAAAGAAACACATACATCTGCTAAAAGATTCAATGAATGCATTACATTAAATACTATTACCGGTTTAAAAACATTTAACTCGAAGTTACCTTGACTTGCAGCTACCCCAACTGTTGTGTCATTACCAATTACTTGCGCTGCCACCATTGTCATTGCTTCTGCCTGAGTTGGATTAACCTTACCTGGCATTATTGAAGATCCTGGTTCATTTTCGGGTAATTTAAGTTCACCTATTCCGCATCTCGGACCAGATCCTAACCATCGCAAATCATTTGCGATTTTCATTAGTGCACATGCTAAAGTCTTAAATGTAGCATGGGTAATCACCATTCCCTCATGTGAGGCTAACTCCATAAATTTATTTTTTGCTGAAACAAATGGAAGACCGGTAATTTTTGCAATTTCTGCGGCAACCTTCTCTGCAAATTTAGGATGAGTATTTAATCCTGTCCCAACTGCTGTTCCACCAATAGCTAGTTCATAAATTTCAGGTAAAACTTTTTCAATCCGGCTAAGGCAAGCATCCAATTGTGCAACATAACCAGAAAACTCTTGCCCTAAAGTAATTGGAACTGCATCTTGTAAATGAGTACGACCTATTTTTATTATATTTGCAAATTCTAGACGCTTAGCCTCAATACCTTCACGTAAAATTTTTATCGAAGGAATAAGCTTATTTTTAATTGCCCTAGCTACGGCAATATGCATAGCTGTTGGAAAAGTATCATTAGATGACTGCGACATATTTACATCATCATTTGGATGAACTGGTGTCTTGCTCCCCATTTTTCCACCGGCTAATTCTATTGCGCGATTTGAAATTACTTCATTAGAATTCATGTTTGTTTGGGTTCCGCTACCTGTTTGCCAAACATGTAATGGAAAATGCTCATCAAGTTTACCTGCCGCCACTTCATCTGCAGCTTGTACTATTAGTTTCATCTTTGCTTCAGATAATTTACCTAATTCATGATTAGTAATGGCCGCCGCTTTTTTTAAAATACCTAAAGCATGAACCACTTCAATAGGAATTAAATCATGACCAATGTTGAAATGATGAAGTGACCGTTGACTCTGTGCTCCCCAATATTTATCATTTGGAACTTCTTGATTCCCCATGCTATCTGTTTCTATTCTAAAGTTTGTCATTATTCTACCCATTGTTATTAATATTAAGCCCTTAAGCCACTATCATAGCTTTTACCAATTCTGTATAACTGGACTTTATGACTTTTTCAAAAAGCACTCAAAATTGTCGTCTTTGCGAACAAAGTGAAGCAATCTAGTGACGTTTAAGGGCTCTAGATTACTTCACTATCGCTCGCAAAGACGCATTTTAGAACATGTCTTTAAAAAGTCATAAAGTCCAGTATAATAAACATCTTTCAGGAATTTTATTAAAATTATGCGAAAAATTCGTATCTACCAAAATGGAAACTTTACACCTGGCCAAATTATCCATCTTTCTGATGGCGCAAGTCAACATGTAGCCAGGGTACTTAGAATGCGAACTGGTGATATTCTTACCATTTTTAATGGTGATAATCATGAATTTACCGCTGAAATTACTCAATTGTCTAAAAAAGAAGCGGCAGTTACAATAAAAAATTCCTCTATGATTAACGTAGAATCACCATTTAATATTCACTTGGCGCAAGCTATTGCTAAGGGCGATAAAATGGAGATGGTTATCCAAAAGGCTGTAGAATTAGGCGCAAAATCCATTTCTCCTATTATAACTAACCGCCTAGCCTACAAACTTGATGGAAATAAGCTCCAGAAAAAACACCAGCAATGGCAAGCTATTGCAATCTCAGCATGCGAACAATCTGGGAGAAATCAACTACCAGAGATAAAATTTCCTTGCAATTTTGCAGAGTATATTCAAAAATCAAACGCACTAAATAAGCTTATCCTGTATCCTGAAGCCGGAAAATCTTGGCGAGATTATAAGCATATAAGTCAAGAAATTGAAATTCTTATTGGACCGGAAGGCGGGTTAGATAATACCGAAATAGAACTCGCTCTTGCTAATAATTATCTTCCCTTAAGCTTAGGACCAAGGATTTTACGCACAGAAACAGCAGCACTAACTGCAATTAGTATATTACAAGCTGTTTTTGGTGATTTGTAATCACTCTGCAAAGAGGTTTAATTATCCTAGAAAAAGCAGTTGAGTTTGCAACTAACAATATTGATATTGAAGTAGGATCCGAGCAAACATCTTTATATAATTTTAACAAGGAAACTTGAAAAAGTGATTTCTCTTAACTCTCTTGGCATGACTTTTGGTCATAAATTACTATTTTATGATGTAAACCTTATCTTAAATGATAATAAAGCTTATGCCTTAGTTGGTGCTAATGGTTGCGGGAAGTCAACTTTTTTTAAATTAATCACTGGCGAAGAAGAACCTAGCTCTGGTGAAATAGTATTTCCAAAAGCTGCAACTATTGGCTGGCTTAAGCAAGATCAATTTAAATATGAAGATACGCCTATTCAAGATATAGTCCTGCAAGGAAAACTAGACCTATGGCAAGCTTTACAAGAAAAAGAACAACTTCTATTAACTGATAATTGGGATGATAAAAAAGGACTACGTTTTGGCGAACTTGAAGAAATAATTTTTCATTACGACGGATATAATGCGCTAAACGAAATAGAAAGCATTTTAACTGGCCTTGGGATTTTACCAGAATTTCATAGTAAACCACTTGAATCTCTATCTGGAGGATACAAACTAAGAGTTTTATTAGCTAGAGCGCTATTTCAAAAACCATCGATATTATTACTTGATGAACCAACCAACCATTTAGATATAGTTTCAATTAAATGGCTAGAAGAATACCTAAAATCCTCTTTTAATGGACTTTTAATTTTCATTTCTCACGATGTTGACTTCATTGATAATGTTGCAACCGATATCCTAGACATCGATTTTGGAGAAATTCGTAAATACCCTAGTAAGTACAATAAGTTTTTAGCTGAAAAATCGCTGTTACAAGAGCAAAAATTAGTTGAGCGAAAAAGTGCCGAAGCTAAAGTCGAACATTTACAAAAATTTGTTGACCGATTTGGGGCAAAAGCATCAAAAGCAACGCTAGCCCGCTCTAGAATGAAGATGATTGAGAAGACAGAAATTCCTGATATTGTTAATTCATCAAGAATTTCTCCAAATTTTAAATTTATTCCAGAACACCCATCAGCAAAACTAGTGTGCAAAATTGAATCATTAAGTAAGTCTTTCAAAGATAAGGAATTATTTACCAATTTTAACTACGAGGTTAAAAAGAACGACAAAATCGCTATTCTTGGCATAAATGGTCGCGGAAAATCAACCTTAATAAAAATTCTAATGAATCTAATCCATGCTGATAATGGTAGTTTTACTTGGGGTAGCAATGTTAAAGCCAGCTATTTTTCTCAAGATCACCATGATTTACTGAAACAATCAATCAGTGCAATTGATTGGCTGCATGAAAACATAACCAAAGCAAACGATCAACAAATTAGAAAAATGCTAGGACAAATGTTATTTACAAAAGATGATGCGCATAAAAATATTTTGTCACTAAGTGGTGGAGAGGCAGCAAGATTACTTTTAGCTAAAGTAATGTTAGATTCCCCTAATCTTTTAATCCTAGACGAACCAACAAACCATCTAGACTTAGAGACGATAGAAGTTCTAGCCGATGCTTTGGCTAAATATCAGGGTACTATTTTATTTGTCAGCCACAATAGGCATTTTACCCAAAAAATAGCTAATAGAATTTTGTATTTTACTGAAAATAAAGGACTAAAAGACTTTAAAGGAAAGTATTCTGAGTTTATAGCCTCGTAACTGCAAGATTATTACCC
>MHBB01000167.1:0-4652 GCA_001803185.1 Legionellales bacterium RIFCSPHIGHO2_12_FULL_35_11 | reverse complement strand
TAGCATATGCCAATAAATACTAAAGCACAAAAGCTATTAACTGAGAAGGCAGTTGTGAAGCCTAGAGAAGATGCCTCAATTGAGGAATTATTACAAAGCTTAGGTTTAGACTTCAAAAGATTAACTACTTTTGTAAACGACAGACTTTTTAGTGATATTGTAGAAGAGCAAGTGCGGCAGAAAATTCCTAGTGATGCAATGATTCAGCCTGATGAATCCACAATAAATCCACTACCATTTAGAAAATTTATTGAACAAGAACTATTAATCCCATCTGGTTTTCCAGCAGAAGAAGACAAAGACGGGAATAAATTTGTTAATGACCAAATATTAAAAGAATTTTTAAAAAACTTTAGCCAAGGACATTTTTTTTCTCTTTCAATAATTCCTCAGGAAATCCAAAAATCAACTCTATATTTACCAACCAAAGGAGAACCAATTGTAAATGTGCACAGTTCTTCGTCCGGAATACAATTTGAATCAGTAATTGATGGGAAAAACAGTAAATTTAAATATGCAGGTAGTGACGATCTGGATGAATATAAACTTGATAATAATGAAGTTGAAGCTACATGGTCGTACATCTACATGCAAAGAGGTACCGTTCGCCCTGTAATTGAAAATGAAAACGATATTCTTAATTATTCAGTTAAAACTGATAATTTAAAATACTTTGCAGATTTTATCGATGAACCAGGATGTGTTACTCAATATAAATCTGGCTTGCCAGAACCAGCAAACCAATATAATAAGTTGCTATTAAAAATAAGTGAATTAAAAAAAATTGGGGTTGATGTACCCGAAAAAGTATTCTCTAGTATTTCTTATAAAAAACTTA
Source organism: Legionellales bacterium RIFCSPHIGHO2_12_FULL_35_11 (assembly GCA_001803185.1). Lineage (GTDB taxonomy): Bacteria > Pseudomonadota > Gammaproteobacteria > Legionellales > Legionellaceae > 2-12-FULL-35-11. Next base: position 3,814 of record MHBB01000167.1, on the reverse strand, counting down.
TTTCTGAACCAGTACAGTTTGCTGAAGCTAAAAAAGAACTTTTAAATTTATATTCACCTTATATTAAAGACATAGAGAACTATTTAGATAAATCACAAAAAATGATAAATGAAATATCTAAAGTGGTTGAAAAATTACAAAATCTTCATGTCGTAATAGACCATAAAATTTTAAAAGACCTCTCCATACATAACGTTATTTTTGAAAATGCGCAGTTTAATACTGCTTTTGATGAAATCTCAAAAATCGCCGCCGATAACAGCACTGGAATGCATTTTTGGCAAACAACTCCTATAAGCATGCTAAATAAAATACCGGCCAAATACCCAGAGTTTATTCCACATCAAAACGCAAATTCTCAAAAAATTAAAAGCACAATGGCTGCAATTAGGAAAGATAAAGATACAAATCAACAAACTGATGAAAACAAGCATAATAATAAATTATAAAGAACGCATATTTTCATAAAGAGCAGTTTGTAAGAATAGTCTCCGCTAATTTCAAGAAATATCTTACAACTCAAACATCTTTTTATGCTATACAGAAATACCTCCCATGTATAGAATTCATAGTGTAGGTAACACAATGGATTTATGTGACAGGATGTCATCTTCGGGAAAGTTTCAGTACAGGATTGATAGGGATTATCTGACATGATGTCACCAGCAAGTCGGTCTAAGTAGTTTTACTGGGCAATTTAGGCCGACTTGTCAGTATTATTTGCAGGAAGCAGAGCAAAGGATTTGCACCGCTGCAAGGAAGCAGCACTTACATTACTTATCAAACACTTCTATGTCAAGACAAATCATCCTAGAAAAAGCACTATTATGATAATAGGAAGCCATAAGATGTGGCTGCTCTGGATATATATTTTTACACGGAGCAACCCAGGGAACATAGCTACGAACCATGGTTTGCTTCGTACCTCTTAACTAACTTCACAATTTGTACGTAAATTAATCAGTTATTCGTCTTTGCGAACCGTAGGTGAAGCAATCCAGCGGCCTTAAAGTCACTAGATTGCTTCACCTACGGTTCGCAAAGACGAGTGCAAGTTAGTTCGGAACGTTTTTCAGGCCCTGTATAAAGGCTCGCAATGACGAATATGTGGCAACCAGATAGGCAGGCAAATTACAACCATTTTTTATATTTAAAAAATCTATAAGGAGCCCAGGCAGCAAAAATAATTAATCCAATTGCAGCCTCATAGCCATATTGCCACGATAGTTCTGGTATAAATTTAAAATTCATCCCATAGACACTAGCTATTAAAGTCGGTGGAAGAAAAATCACTGCGGCAACAGAAAATATTTTAATAATATTGTTTTGCTCGATACTAACTAAACCTAATGTCGCATCAAGCAAAAAACTAACTTTTGAAGATAAAAAATTGGTGTGTTGATTAAGTGATGCTATATCTTTTCTAATTGTCGAAATCTGTACTTTACTTTTCTTATCAAGGATAATTTCATTGTGTCTTGATAAATACACCACTAATCGACTAAAAGTAACTAAACTTTCCTGTGTCTTCGTATTCAAATCACAACTACTCGCAATTTTTTGTAAAAATTTATAGTAGTCTTTTGTATTCTGTCTTTCATCGGGATTAAATATTTTTTTTGAGTATCTATCAATTCCCTGACCAATAAATTCTAAGATATCGGCAACCCTATCTATCGTTGTTTCTAATAAGTCAACTAATAATGCTGTAGCAGTTGTATATGTAGAATGAGATTTGCTAATTTTTGCTGTGAACAATTTAAAAGATTGTGGCTCAACATAACGAACAGTTATTAATTTATCTTCGGTCAAAATAAAAGTAATCGGGTCTAATATTGGATCTGCAGAGGTAGAATCAACGATAATTGCTGCAGTCATAAAATGCACGCCATTCTCACTATATAATCTACTTGATAACTCAATCTCAACCATTTCCGCTCTAGTTGGGAGTTTAAACCCTAATATATTTGCTAAATCATCCTCTTCTCTTTGAGATGGATTTAATAAATCTATCCACAAAGCGTCTGCTAATTTAATAGGATTTTCATCTATTATTTCATCATTTTGCAAACCATTTTTATTTAAAAAAGTTAACATATTAAACCCATTTTAACTCTTAAAAACCGCACTCGACGAAATTTCGGAGACGGTACAAATTAATTATCCTAGAAAAAGCAGTTTTTTCTAGGATTATTAGACTATTGACAAAAAGCAATATACCAGAATACCCTACATTCAAAAAAGAATGAATGTATTATTATATACCCAAGATACTTCATAATGCGAGTTTTCAGTGGTCTCGGATCAGGTGGAAGACTTTAACAGGTTCTAAGGAGATTTCTATGCCTCACACAGTACATGTAACAGAAATAATTAATGCCCCTATTGATAAAGTATGGAAAATAATACGAGACTTTAACGGGCTTGCAAAATTTCATCCAGCCATTAAATCCTCCAGAATGGAAAATGGCAGCGACCCTGAAACTGTGGGCAGTGTAAGATATTTAACTTTAGAAACAGGATTCGTACGAGATGAATTACTAATGCTTGATGATAATACCTATGCATTTGACTATGCAATTATCGAGAGCTCTCTACCTTTAGAAAATTATATAGCAAGCGTGAGGCTGCAATCTAACTTATCAAATGATCAAACAATATGCGAATGGTGGGCTGACTTTGACATTATTGCCCCAGCAAACCCAGAGGAAATTATACAAATGGTTGCGCAGGGAGTTTTTAGAGCTGGGTTTAGAGCAATAGCAACAAAAATCGCAAACTCACTAGCTTACCATTAGAACTTTGCACAGCAACATGATAAAATACTATAGTTAATCTCTATAATTTATGACTTGCATCAAACTGTAAATTTTGATATAAAATGCAACCTATCGTAAATTTATAAAAAAACTGATTTTTTATTTTTAAAAAGCTTTGGAGCTACACTATGTCAAGAGTATGTCAAGTTACTGGAAAAAGACCTATTACAGGCAGTAACGTATCACACGCTAAAAATCACACTAAAAGACGTTTTCTACCAAATATACAAAGACATCGTTATTGGGTTGAAGAAGAAAACCGCTTTGTAACTCTTCGTTTAAGCACTAAAGGAATGCGTATTATTGATAAAGTAGGCATAGAAAAAGTACTAAAAGGATTACGCAATAACGGCGAAAAAATTTAATTAAGGGGTAAATATTATGGCTGCCAACACCATTATAGTTAAAATGGAATCCACAGCGGGTACTGGCTATCACAAAACTACTACCAAGAATCCACGTAATCATCCTGAAAAAATGGAACTTATGATGTACGATCCTGTAGTAAGAAAGCATGTGCTTTTTAAAGAGAAAAAAGTTAAATAACTTTGAAAATGGAGAGCATTATGAAGATAAACTTCACTGGACATGGAATTGATGTGACACCAGCCCTGCAAGCTTTTGCTAATGAAAAATTTGCTAAATTAGAAAAGCATTTTGAAAGAATAACTAGTATTCATGTTATATTCAGCATTGAAAAGCATAATCAAATTGCAGAAGCCACTATTATAGTGCACAAAAATGAGTTACATGCTAGCTCTGAATCTGATACAATGTACACGGCAATAGATTTATTAGTTGATAAACTTGACAAACAATTAATAAAATACAAAGAGAAAATGAAAGATCATAGGGACTAGTACGTTGACAATTCACGTAAAATAGCCTGCTTCCCACACATAAAGCGCCACTGTCATCAAGTTAAGAAAAACACTGTCATTCCCGCGAAGGCGGGAATCTATTTCTAAGCAGGCACAGTGCCACTTTAGGGATAG
>MHBB01000166.1 GCA_001803185.1 Legionellales bacterium RIFCSPHIGHO2_12_FULL_35_11 | reverse complement strand
TGGGTTGCTTCGTCGCTGCGCTCCTCGCAATGACGGCATCGTTGAATTGACCGCAGTTTTAATCACACCCGCGAAATTAGAATTTAGTGTTATCCACAATTTCAGTGGATAACTTTGTGAGTTAACTTGTATATTATCCCTTAGTAGCATTCATGCGTTTTTTTCGAGTGTTTCAATTATCCTAGAAAAATATAGCTTATAAATGTATCCTTTATTGATAACCTGAATGCGACAAATTTAATAGCGACTGTTTTGGGGAGAGGTGGTTATGAAAAGAACTAAATCGTGGGTTAATAAGCACGAGTATCAAGATTTTTTAAAAAACGCGATTGCTATTGAAGGTTCTGTTACCCCCCAAGTTATAAAAAACGTATTTATTATAATGATATACTCAACTATTGTTTCCATTTTGTATTTAATATTTCCAGTAATTGCTTTGCCTATTGGTCCATTTGAATATACAGGGGTAATAATGGGGCTAATTTTAGTATTTAGAGTTAATGCAGGATATGATCGTTGGTGGGAGGCACGCAAAATTTGGGGTAATATAGTTAATCAGAGCAGAAATTTAGCAATCATTATTATGAACTACTCTACTATTAAAGATAACGAGTTGATAATAAAATTAACTAATCGCGTTGCCGCTCTCCCATATTTAATTAAAAATCATTTAAGAAGTGATGCATCTCTTAAGCAAGTTAAGCCATTACTTGAAGAAGGTTTATATCAAAAAATATACAAAGCTAATAATCGTCCAAATATATTGTTATCAGAAATATGTAAGGAGTTAGCATATTTACATAAAAATAATTTAATGGATTCATTTTCATTTTTGCAGGCAGAAGAAAAGAGGGGATTTTTAATTGATAATTTGGGTGCCTGTGAAAGAATATTAAAAACACCTATGCCTTTTGTGATGGCTGTTAAATCAAGACGATTCATATTATTATTTTTAATTACTTTGCCTTTTGCTTTAGTAAACGTGTCTGTTTATATAAATCCAATTGTTATAGGTATTATTGCTTACACTTTGTTATCTTTAGATCAGATCGGTGTAGAGTTGCAAAATCCTTTTTCAGAAAAAAGTCTTAGTCATTTGCCTTTAAATGAAATATGCATAAACATCGAGAAAGATATTAAAGAAATGCAAGAAGTCTAATTAAGTTATTTATTTGGAAATCCCTAATGGCGGAGAGAGAGGGATTCGAACCCTCGATACGTTTTACCGTATACACACTTTCCAGGCGTGCGCCTTCAACCACTCGGCCACCTCTCCTAAAATTTCTAAAAACTAAATTCGCATTCTGTTAGGATAGTTCTTTTTCCAATATTCAATAACTCTACTTCCGCACCTGGAGATGCCGTAATGCGCATTTCTTCTTTTGCATGTAGTCTAATTGTTCTAGAATCACCAACAGATAAAACTTCATCATTCAAACTACCTTTCTTACGAGTAACTGTTATTGATAAAAAATTATCATCATCCTTATTTTTGATAATACATAAAGCCTTAGCAGTCCATATATATGGGTTGGATACTGTAATTGGATTGTTTGGCTCCAAAGTATACAAAACACCAGCACCAATTTTTATTTCTTGAATATTAGAAGCAAATACATTTCCTGCTAAAAACATGCCAAATAAAAATCTGCTCCATGATAACTTGCTATTCTTCATAAAATCTCCTTGATTACGGCCGGCATTATAACATTATTTTCTAAATTGTGAAGACGTAGAAGACTTTGGTGCAGGGCTGTCGCATCAAATTAATCAATGCTGGCGTGTAGGTTGGGCCTTGGCCCAACAAAAAATGCAGCTTTTTTATCGTTGGGCCAAGGCCCAACCTACGCCCCGTCTATATTATTTGATGAGACAGCCCTGGACTTTGGTGATTTATTCATAAATATGCTAATTTATGGTAAATTCTTCAAAATTTTTTATTCGGAGTTGTTTTGAAATCTGTAATTGTCATTCCTGCTCGATATCAATCTACTAGATTGCCTGGTAAACCATTGGCATTGATAAATGGTAAAACCATGCTTGAACGGGTTGTTCGAATATCAGAATCTGTAGCAGCAAAAGTAAAAAATGTATCTGTTTTAGTTGCAACTGATGATGAAAGAATATTAAAACATTGTGATCTACTCGCAGTTGCTTCAATATTTACATCTCCAGATCTTTTAACTGGAACTGATAGAGTTGCTGAGGCAATTAGGTTATCAGGGGATAATCCAGATTTTATCTTAAACATGCAAGGTGACGCGCCTTTAACCCCGCCAGATTTTTTAATAGATATGATCAATGCTTTTGGAAATCAACCTTGTGATGTCATCACACCAGTAACTAGGCTTACTTGGGATGAACTTGATAAACTGCGAAATAGTAAGTTAACAACGCCATTTAGTGGTACAACAGCAGTATTTAATGAAGAAACTGGGCGAGCATATTGGTTTAGTAAAAATATCATACCAGCAATTAGAAAAGAGATAGGTTTACGCAACAATAGTGGCAAAAGTCCAGTTTATCGTCATATTGGGCTTTACGGATATTCTAAAATGATGCTTATGAAATATTCTACTCTTAAAGAAAATTTTTATGAAAACCTTGAGGGTCTTGAGCAGCTAAGACTTCTAGAGCAAGGATACGATATTCGTTGTGTAACTGTTGATTATAAAGGTCGTGCTAATATGTCAGGAGTTGATAGTTATGAAGATATTACACGTGCTGAAATGCTTATTCAAAAACACGGAGAGTTAATTTAATATTGGGAGATCCCTTAAGGCTATATAATGACTACACTGCTAATAGCAAGACATGGAAATACATTTGAAGTAAATGACATTTTAAGAAGAGTAGGAAAAACAGATTTGCCATTGGTAAATAGTGGGCTTGCTCAAGGCAGAATGCTTGGTAATTATTTAAAAAATCATGATTTAACACCAGATTATATATTTACATCAGAATTGTTGCGCACTAAGCAAACAGCAGAACAAGCTCAATCTGTTCTTGGTACTAATTTGCCTGTTAATACTCTTACAATATTCAATGAAATTGATTATGGAGTAGATGAAAATCAGCCAGAATCTATTGTTAAAGAACGACTAGGAGAAAAAGCTTTAATGGATTGGGACAAAAATGCTATTGTACCTAATGGTTGGTTTTTTGATTCGCACAAGTGTATTGATAATTGGTTTGAGTTTGCAAAGCAGATTGAAAAAAATTATTCTGGTAAAATAATATTAGTTGTTACTAGTAATGGGATTGCTCGATTTTCACCTTATTTAACGGGTGATTTTAATTCTTTTAGTCAAAAATATAAGATTAAAATATCAACGGGAGGGTTGTGTGTTTTTACCAAAGATTCAACACTTGATTTTTGGAAGTGTTTTGGATGGAATATCAAATCATAATAAGATGAGATGCAAGTTGTAGGAGTTATTTAATAAACGTCCCTAAAGATTAAAATGGCGTTATTCGTTATATAGAAAAATAGATTATAGGAGATATGGCATGATAAAAAACATCATGATTTTAGTGGGATTTCTAATTTTAAGTGACGCTATGGCTTACATTCCTAAATACAATAAAGATGAACGGTTGAAAGAATTATCAAACTTACAATATCAGGTAACGCAAAACTCAGAAACTGAGCGTGCGTTTAAAAACAGATATTGGAATAATCAATTAGAAGGTATATATGTTGATATTGTTTCTGGTGAGCCACTGTTTAGTTCAACTGATAAATTTATTTCAAAATCAGGATGGCCGAGTTTTTCAAAGCCAATTGATGATAGATTTATAAATATATCTGAGCAAAGGAGTAATTGGTTTTTAATTAGAAACGAGGTTAGATCAAAATACGCCAATTCTCATTTAGGGCATATTTTTAAAGATGGTCCAAAACCTACAGGACTAAGATACTGTATAAATTCAGCCGCTTTATTATTTATTCCTAAAGAAGAAATGGAAAAAAATGGTTATGGGGAGTATTTATATTTATTTAACAAATAAATATAACCTATCTGAATTTATATAATATTTTTTGCAACTTCTCTATGAGTATTGGTATAGAACACCAACCTATTACACCCTCTACTATTAGAATAATACCGGCTAAGATAAAAAATGCATTTGGCATGTTAAAAATTGCGGCTAAGCACAAAATAATGCCGATAATTATTCTATTAGATCTATCTACTTTGTCTATATTACACTTGCTCTTATACATATTTTCTTAAGTTTATCTAAAATATTAAGCAATGTTAGCATAATGGGTATGACTTAGATAGTTTTTATCTGGGTAATAAGAAAATACAACTGACCCGCCTTTTAATGTATTTATGATTGGTTTAGCAATTGATTGCGCAACAGCAGGGCATCCCCAGCTTCTTCCAGCTTGCCCGGCAGATTTTATAAAGCCTGGCTCTACATACCATGCACCATGAATTACAACTCTTCTGTTGTATGCATTATCATTAAAACCAGCTTCTAATCCTTCTAAATTTAATGATATGCCTTTCCCTCCGATATATGTATCATGAGTTACAAAAGTACCTAAACTAGTTTCCTTGCTTGAATTTGCATTCGAAAAATGGGTGGGGGTTGTGGCCCCTGAATTCTTTCCGTGAGCAACAAAAGTATTATATAATAGAGTGTTATTTCGTAAATCAAACACCCACATTCTTTCTTTAGATGAAGGTAGAGAATAGTCAATTACAGTTAAAATTGGTTTATGAACAGCACCAGTAGCGTTAGCTTTGTTATATGCAGCTAATGCCATTTTAATAATTTTACGTTTCAAATTCGGGGCTTTTCTACCCAAAGCTTGAACTTTATTATTAAGGTCTTGAGTAGTCTTCGCAAAACCAAGGCTCGCTGTTGAAAAATTCATAGTTAATAATGAAATTAATAATAAAGAAAGTATAACATTCATACAATATTCCATAAAGTAAATTGAATCATCATATCAAATTTACTTCATGATGTAAAATAATAATCCAGTGTTGTTGGTTGATTAAATTGCCAATTACCTATTATTTCATATATAATCCTAGAAAAAGCAGTTGAGATCGTAGCGAGAATGACTACTGCACTGAATTTTAAAGATTTTTTCATGTTTTTTTGACGAAGGCATAGTCACCACTATGGTGAGTTAAAAAAACATGAAAAAATCTTTAAAATTCAGTGCAGTAGGCATTCGTAGTAGAGCTCAACTGCTTTTTCTAGGATAATTCACAATCAAATTTTAATCAGGAAATTCTATGTTTAATAAAAGCCCTTTAGATTTACCGAAAGGTTTAAGAGCTGAAATTAATAATGCTTACCGTGCCCAAGAAACTAATATAGTAAATAATTTAATTTCTTACGCTAATTTGGATGCCAAGGTAAAAGAACAAGTTATTAATTTAGCTGGTGAACTTGTGCAGAGTGTGCGAAATTCCAAGAAAAGCGGTATAGGTGTAGATGCAATTCTAACAGAGTTTCCTCTTTCAAGTGACGAAGGAATTGCATTAATGTGTTTAGCAGAAGCTTTGCTTCGAGTTCCTGATACTGTAACTATAAATGATTTGATTAAAGACAAAATAGCTGATGCAGATTGGCATTCTCATAAAGGTCAAAGCAACTCATTTTTTATAAATGCTGCTACTTGGGGTTTAGCTATTACTGGAAAATTATTATCAGATAAAAAAAATGAATCTACTTTTAAAAAAGCTCTATTATCACTTATCAGCAGAAGCGGAGAGGGAGTGGTTAGAATTGCTGCAAATAAAGCCATGCGGGTTATGAGTAAGCAATTTGTTATGGGTAGAAATATTGATGAGGCCATTGAGAGGGCTAAAGAGAAAGAACTTCGTGGCTATAGATATTCTTACGATATGTTAGGTGAAGCTGCTCTTACAGCTATAGATGCTGAGCGATATATGCAATCATATACTGACGCTATCGAGGCTATTGGCACAAAATGCGATCAAAATTCTAATTTATATAGTAAGCCAGGAATTTCTATTAAATTATCTGCTTTACATTGCAGATATGAAGAAGGACAGAAAGAAAGAGTCATAAAAGAATTAACTCCTAAACTTCTAAAATTGGCTCAATTAGCAAAAAAATATGATATTGGTTTAACGGTTGATGCCGAAGAATCAGAGCGACTAGAGATTTCTTTAGATGTTATTGAAAGAGTTTTTTCAGATAAGAGTTTAGAAGGTTGGAATGGATTTGGTTTAGCTGTTCAGTCATATCAAAAACGTGCATTTTATTTGTTAGATTGGATAGCTGAAATTTCCCGTTCAAATAATAAAAGAATGGTGGTTAGATTAATTAAAGGAGCATATTGGGATAGTGAAATCAAAAATTCACAAATGAAGGGATTAGATGATTATCCGGTATTTACCAGAAAACCATTTACTGATGTATCTTTTCAAGCTTGCGCTAAAAAAATCATGACTATGACCGATGCAATTTACCCTCAGTTTGCAACGCACAACGCTTATTCAGTCGCAATGATTTTAAATATTGTAGGAGAATATCGTGATTTTGAGTTCCAGTGTTTACATGGAATGGGAAGTGACTTGTACGAGTCAATAGTGCCAAAAGACAAATTTGGAATTCCTTGCCGAGTATACGCCCCGGTAGGTAGTCATGAAGATTTGTTACCATATTTAGTGCGCCGATTACTAGAAAATGGCGCAAATTCATCCTTTGTAAATCAAATCACAGATGAAGCATACCCTATAAGTAACCTTGTTGAGGATCCAATTATGAGGTCTAAGTCATTACTTGATAGAATTAATAAGAATATACCTTTACCAGCAGATATATTTCAACCTGAGCGTAAAAATTCAGTTGGAATTGATTTGAGTAATAGAGATATTATAGCTAAATTGCAGCATTACTATGCAGAACAAGCACCATTTAATTGGCAAGCAGAACCAATAATTCCTGGATTAAAAAATAAATCAGTTGATATTAAATCTGTAGCTAGTCCTCAAAATAATTATCAAATTATCGGTGAGGTAACTAGAGCCACAGAAGAAGATATGGAAAAAGCGCTAATCGCTGGAGAAAATGCCTTTAAAGCCTGGAGTCAAACTTCAGTTGAAGAGCGGGCACAATGTCTTGAAAGATTGGCTAATCTATATGAAGAAAATATTAATGATTTTTTAGCTTTAGATTGTTTAGAAGCTGGTAAAACATGGTCTGATGGTATAGCTGAAGTCAGAGAAGCTGTCGATTTTTGTAGATATTATGCGGCAATTGTTAGAAAGACAATGGGTAATTCTGAAGTATTAAAAGGGTATACCGGTGAATTTAATGAATTAACTCTTCACCCAAGAGGTTTGGTTCTTTGCATTAGCCCATGGAATTTTCCACTGGCAATTTTTACTGGTCAAATTGCGGCCGCTTTAGTAACAGGTAATTGTGTATTAGCAAAACCTGCTGATCAGACAGCTTTAATTGGATATTTTGCAGTTAAATTAATGTTAAAGGCCGGATTTCCAGAAGGAGTGATTCAATTTGTTCCTGGTCGAGGTTCATTAGTGGGAACTAAATTAGTAGCTGATGAAAGAATAAAAGCTGTTATTTTTACCGGGTCTACTGCAACAGCTAAATTAATTAATCAAACATTAGCAGCTAGAGGAAATGAAATTATCCCTTTAATAGCTGAAACTGGTGGTCAAAATGCAATGATTGTTGATTCATCTGCATTACTAGAGCAAGTAATTCTAGATGTTATAAATTCAGCCTTCGGAAGTGCTGGACAAAGATGCTCAGCTCTTAGAGTACTTTATGTTCAAGAAGAAGTATATCCAAGAATTCTTGAATTGTTAAAAGGCGCAATGTCAGAATTGTCTATTGGTGATCCACGTTTATTATCAACTGATGTTGGACCTGTAATAGACAAAGCTTCTTTAAATACTCTAAAGAATCATGTTGAAAATATGCGCACTAAGCATAAAATAATATTTGAGTGTAATTTAGCAAAAGATTGTGATAATGGCTATTTTATGTCTCCTACTGCTATAGCTATAGATAATGTAAGTGCATTAGAGGAAGAAATGTTTGGCCCGGTCTTACATGTTGTCAAGTATAAGAAAAATGAATTGGATGATGTGATAAATCAAATAAACAATACTGGATATGGCTTGACACTTGGAATACATAGCCGTGTCAATAATACGGTTAATTATATCAGAGAACGTGTTCGTGTTGGTAATTGTTATGTAAACAGAAACATGACTGGAGCAGTTGTTGGCTTACAACCATTTGGTGGTGAAGGATTGTCTGGAACAGGTCCAAAAGCCGGAGGACCAAGCTATCTACATAGATTATGTGTTGAAAGAACATTTACAGTTAACACGACAGCAGCTGGTGGCAATGCTAGCTTAATGTCATTATCTGATGATAATGTTCAATTCATGTTATCATAACTAATTTATTAAAGAGCAATGCAAACTTTACTTATTGATAATTACGATTCATTTACAAATAATTTATATCAAATAATATCTGAAATTAATGGTATTCCACCAATAATTATTAAAAATGATACAATTTCTCTAGAAGATTTAAATAACCTACAGTTTGATAATATTGTAATTTCTCCAGGACCAGGTAATCCTGTAAATTCTCATGATTTTGGATTTTGTAATAATGTAATTTTAACATTAGACGCTCCAATATTAGGCATATGTCTTGGGCATCAAGGGATAGCAGCAGCATATGGTGGGGTAATAAAGCATGCTATTGAACCTATGCATGGTAGATTATCAAATATTATTCATAATAATGACGAGTTATTTTCTGGGATACCGAATAATTTTAGAGTTACTAGATATCATTCTTTAATAGTTTCCAATTGTATGCTTCCAGATTGTATAAAAGCTATTGCTTTTTCAGAAGATAATGAGATTATGGCTTTAAGACATACATCAAAGCCACAATGGGGTGTTCAATATCATCCTGAGTCTATAACTACGCATTTTGGTAAAGTTCTTTTAGAAAATTTTATGAAGCTATCAAGTTTAAGAATAAAATCTATAACTAAAAATAATAATAGCTCAGATATGTCAGGTAATATAATCTACCAATGTCCACAAGAAAAAACGAAATATAAATTACTTGTCAGAAAAATAAACAAACATTATAAATCTGAAATAATATTTAAAAATATTTTTTCTAATAGTAAAGATTATGTTTGGCTAGATGGAAATTTAGCTAATAAGTCCTTATCTAGATTTTCTATATTAGCTTCTCAAAATGGGCCTTATAGTTATCAAGTTAAGTATAATGTTTTAAATAAAGTTATAACTATAATAAAAAATGGTGTAGAAAATACATTTTCAGAATCTATTTTTGAGTATTTAGAAAATCAATTGAAATTTAGCTCTGTTGAATGTGAAGATAAATTACCATTTAATTTTAAATGTGGTTTTATCGGGTATTTAGGATATGAGTTATATAAAGATTGCCTAGGCATTGAGCCGAAGTATAATTCCCCATTTCCTGATGCAAATTTTCTATTTATAGATAGAGCATTAGTCTTTGATAATCACCAAAATTGTTTATATTTAATAGCACTAGAAAAAATCAATGATTCTAATCAGGCAATTTCTTGGTTCAATCAAATATCTAAAGAGCTAGATAGATATGAAATGATGCAAAAGATAATTAGGAAAAATGAATTTGTAGCTCTTAATGAAAAATTTAGTATCAATAAGAAGAATTACATTGATAATATAAATAACTGTCTAGAAAGAATTAAGGACGGGGATAGTTATGAAATTTGTCTAACTAATCAAGTTGAATATTCAATAAAATTTGATGTTACTGACTTTTATCTTCAATTAAGAGAGCAAAATAAGGCGCCGTTTTCTGCTATTTTAAAGTTTAATGACTTAGTAATTTGTTCTATGTCAGTAGAGCGCTTTTTGAATATTGACTCAATTGGTAATGTTGAAAGCAAACCTATTAAAGGAACTCTCCCGCGAAGTATAGATTTAGATGAAGATGGCAAATTAAAAACTTTATTACAAAGTGATAAAAAATTTATATCAGAAAATTTGATGATTGTTGATTTAATTAGACATGACTTAGGATTAGTCTGTGAGATTGGTAGTGTTGAAGTTACTAAGCTTATGGCTGTTGAAAGCTTTCCAACCGTTCATCAACTAGTTTCAACAATTAGAGGTAAATTGAAAAAAGATACTACATCCATTGAATGCATTAAATCAATGTTTCCTGGTGGTTCTATGACTGGTGCACCAAAAAAAAGAACGGTAGAGATTTTAAGAGAATTAGAGACAAATGCTAGGGGCATTTACTCTGGAGCAATAGGGTATATTTCTTTAGATGGAGCTGTAGATTTAAGCATTGTTATTAGAACAGGAGTAATTAATAATTCTAAATTATCAATAGGAGTTGGTGGAGCAATTATTGCAATGTCATCGCCAGAAGATGAATATAATGAAATATTATTAAAACTACGTGGATTTAAAAATTTATTAAAAATTACCAGGGATTTATAAATCTAGAAAAATCAGTAGATTAAAGGCATCAGCTATTTTTTCAACCCCCTAAAAAACGTCGAACTGTGGTTTTCTAAAATCTGGCCAAAATTAGCTTTTGATAAAACCAAAGACTAAGTATGGAATGCGGTGGGTCCCGCTTTTCCAGTGGCACTTTCAGCCACTAATAATAGTGCGCCTCGTGGCGCACCGAACGTAGTGAAGCAATTGATCGGCATTCTAATTGAAAATCGATCAATTGCTTCACTTCGTTCGCAACGACAGCATAATATTTTTCATGCGTAGCTCATTAACTCGCTTCGCGAAAAAACAATGGGAAGTTCCCTAGAAGGCCCTGACACCCTGACTTGAATTTGATAAAATTTGTAACTATTATTTTTAAATTATGTTAATATCGACTTATTTCTCATTTTATAGATTATAAATAATGGATTTTTGTGCCCTAGGATTAGCAGTAATTGAAACAGAAGCCCAAGCTGTATTTGAGTTAACCAAAAAAATAGATGGGAGCTTCACTAAAGCTTGTGCAATTTTATTAAATTGCACAGGAAGAGTAGTCGTTACCGGTATGGGGAAATCTGGGCATATTGCGAATAAGATCGCAGCAACTTTTGCAAGCACTGGTACCCCAGCATTTTTTATGCACCCTGGTGAGGCTAGTCATGGGGATCTTGGAATGATAACTAAGCACGATGTAGTAGTTGCTTTATCTAATTCCGGTCAAACTAAAGAACTTTTAATTTTACTCCCAATTATAAAACGACTTTCTGTCCCATTAATTAGCTTATCTGGTAATCAAGATTCGCCTCTTGCTTTAGCTTCTGATGTAAATTTGGACGTAAGTATTAAACAAGAAGCATGTCCGCTAGGCCTTGCCCCAACCACTAGTACCACATGTGCTTTGGTTATGGGGGATGCTTTAGCAATAGCATTACTTGAGGCTAGAGGTTTTAGTGCGGAAGATTTTGCTAAATCTCATCCTGGAGGTACTTTGGGTAGAAATCTTTTATATAAAGTTGATGATATTTATCATAAAAATGATTCGTTTCCTGTAGTAGAAGAAAATATCAGTGTTTATGATGCATTGGCTGAAGTTAATGACAAGAAATTAGGCATGACTTGTGTTGTTAATGGTTACGGGAATTTGACTGGTATTTTTACAGATGGTGATATTAGACGATCTATAACTAATGGTTTAGATTTGCATACCATCAAAATTTCTGAGGTTATGAGTAGTAATTGTAAAACTATTAAATCAGGGAAATTAGCTGCTGAAGCTTTATTTATGATGCAAGAATATTCCATTACATCATTAGTTATTAAAGATGATAATGATTTAAAGCCAATTGGAGTCATACATTTGCATGATTTACTTCGTGCTGGGGTTTATTGAGAATTTAATATGAAAGAATTAGAAGAAAAAGCTAAAAAAATAAAATGCGTTATTTGTGATCTTGATGGTGTTCTTACAAATGGGAATATTTTTATTGATAATGATAATAATGAACTTAAATCCTTTAATATTCAGGATGGTTTAGGATTGCGATTATTGCTAAGCGCTGGAATTGAAGTTGCGATTATTACTGGTTCAGTGAATAAAGTAGTTGATATTCGTATGAAACAATTAAAAATTAATCATTATTTTAAAGGTCAAATAAATAAAAAAAATGCGTATTTAGAATTAAAAAGTCGACTAAATTTAACTGATGATGAATTTGCATATATTGGTGATGATCTTCCAGATCTAGAAATTATGCAGGAAGTTGGGTTGAGTGTTGCTGTAGCAAATGCCGTTAAAGAAGTTAAAGCCAGATCCTTTTGGAATACTGAGTATGCGGGTGGGCAAGGTGCTGTGCGTGAAGTATGCGATTATATTTTAGCAGTACAAGGCAAGTCTGAAATTGCTTTAGAGAGATATTTAGCTTGATGAGTAGAACTAAACTTACATTTTGGATAATAATTCTTTTTGCAACCATTGCTAGTTCGTTATGGTATTTTAATGCTTACATATTTAAGACAAATTTTTCTGTAAAAGTAGACATATTAAAACATTCAATTGATGCCACTATTACAGATTTAAGTGTTAAAGAATATGATATAAATGGAAATATCGAAAATTTTCTTGAAGCGCCATTTGTAAAACACAATCCCAAGCAAAATACACATATTTTAACTAACCCGCATATTTTAATTAAGGAAGAAAATAAATCTCCTTGGGAAATAAGCGCACAAGAGGCTGTTTCCATAAATGGCGGTAAAAAAGTAACTTTTAATAAAGACGTTGTTGTTTTGCAAAAAAACAACAATAATACGGGCGAAATTTGTTTATTTACCAAAGAAATTACTTATATCCCTAAAGATAAATGCGCGTTTACTTTAAGTAATGTTAAATTACAGCAAGCAAATAATACAATCGAAGCTACCGGTTTAAAAGCGTATCTAGCTGAAAATAGAGTACAGTTATTAAATAACGCTAGGGGGCATTATGAGCAGAAGCATGTATAAGAAGACCTCTAGATATTTTATTTTCATCCAGTTAGCTATTGTTTATAGTATGTTTTATTCTTTATCTAAGCCAGTTTACGCCATGCAAGAAGATAGTAATCAACCACTGGAGCTTAAGTCTAATTTTGCTGATATTAATAACAGTAATCACATTGGTAGATATGAAGGAGATGTGGCCTTAGATCAAGGTTCTACTCATATTCGAGCAAATATGGCTACAACGCATAGTAATGAAAATAATAAGTTAATTAAAGCTGTTATTAGTGGAGAAGCGCATTATTGGACAAAAATTTCTCCTGATAAATCTGAGCTACATGCTTATGCAGAGAAAATGTATTATTATCCAGAAAAACATATTATAAAATTAGTTGGGCATGCGAAAGTAACTCAAGAAAATAATTCTTATCAAGCCCCAATTATTATTTATAATACAGCCAATCAACATATATCTTCTTCAAATTCTAAAATGCATAAAAACGAAAGGGTGAGAATCGTATTTCATCATAAGGTGAAAAATAATGAGTAAGTTACAGGTAAATCATTTAAATAAATCATTTAAATCTAGGACTGTGGTTGATGATGTTAGCTTACATATCAATCGAGGTGAATGTGTTGGTTTGCTTGGACCAAACGGTGCTGGTAAAACAACTTGTTTCTATATGATAGTTGGCTTGCAATCATGTGATCGTGGTGAAATCATTTTAAATGATAGAGATGTTACAAAACTACCTATGCATAAAAGAGCGCGATTGGGCATCGGGTATTTGCCACAAGAAGCATCAGTTTTTAGAAAAATGAGTGTAGAAAATAATATTTTATCAATTCTACAATTGCGGAAAGATTTGAATCGTGCAAAATGTGAGTCGTTACTTGAGGGGCTTTTAAAAGAATTTAATATTACTCATATCAGAAAAAATCTGGGGATGAGTTTATCAGGAGGGGAAAGAAGGAGGGTAGAAATAGCTAGGGCTCTTGCTATTGAACCTGATTTTATTTTATTAGATGAGCCTTTTGCAGGAGTTGATCCTATTTCAGTAATCGACATCAAAAAAATCATCTTACATCTTTGTGATAGACAAATTGGGGTATTAATAACAGATCATAATGTACGAGAGACATTAGATATTTGTCAAAGAGCATACATTGTTAATCAAGGCACAATGTTATGTGAAGGAACCCCAGAAACTATTCTTGCAAATCAGAAAGTAAGAAAAATATATCTAGGTGAAGAGTTTTCGTTAGCATGAAGTATAATCCTAGAAAAAGCAGTTATTCTCGCTACGAGCTCAACTGCTTTTTCTAGGATAATATGATTTTGTTGCTCCAAGCAAACATATGGATGTTATTTGGGCTTAGTTTGTTCTTTCTCTTCATCTCCAGACTGCATTTCGGGTATTTTTGAAATATCACACACACATTTTCCGCTATCTTCCGGTGGAATAGGTACATCTGAAAACCATTCAGGAAAGCAAACTGTCAGATTCCAACCAATGGTATTTCCTGTTGCAGTGTCCGGAAGCTTCCAAAATTTGGTTGCTTTAAATACTCGCCCATCATCGCTACTCCAAAAAACAGGATTAAATGTCGCTTCGAGTGATAACGTTAAACCTGGTTGACAAGGAAATTCTTGTCTTATCCAAAGTGAACTTTGATATACATTAACATCAGCTATTTTCTTTAAAGTATTTGCATCCCTTACGGTTACTTCTAAATTATAGTTATTCCAACAAGAAGCTTTAACAATTGTTATGTAACAAGTTACAGCAGATACTGGTGAAGAAAAAATAAAAAATAGTAAAATATATTTTAAAAGTTTTATCATATAAATTTCTGCAGAAAAATGTATATCATATTGTTAATTATATCTACTATTCGCGTTATCTCAAGCAAACGAGTATAAAAAATCAAAAAGTTAAAATTTGGACTCTATGACTTTTTAAAGACATGTTCTAAAATGCGTCTTTGCGAACAAAGTGAAGCAATCTAGAGCCCTTGAACGCCACTAGATTGCTTCACTTTGTTCGCAAAGACGACAATTTTGAGTGCTTTTTGAAAAAGTCATAAAGTCCAGAAAATAATATTTTATTGTATATTTATTGACCGAAACCTCCAAGGTATGATACTATATAAGTTCATATCTTTTGGAAAAGTTATCATGATTATTAGAGTAATTAACAGTATTAGCACAGTAATATCTCGTGTAGTAACCACTGTTAGTTATATTGCAACTGAATCAAGTAAAATAGCTCTTTGGCTTTCAACAATTGGTTATAATTCGGCTACAAAACTTACTATTGATAGCTCTAGAAAAATTAATAATAGTCCGCCTACAACGGGTGTATTTTTATTTATAGCTACATCTTTGTTATTCCCAGTTACATTAATACCTGGGTTTATAGTTGGTATGTTTCCAGCGCCAATTTTATATTTTACACTTGAAAATATATATCAATTTTATTCTATGCCTTTGAAATTATTATTTGCAGATAAGATTACTAAAAATTCAAATAGGTTAAATTATAATTTCTTGGGAACAAATTTTGATTTTTATTTTTCTAATTCTAGTGGTAAATATTCAGGTGGCCCAGGGATAGCTTATATTTTTGGTATTCCTGGTGTTATATTGGGTTTAACTTTTGGTACTTTATTAGCAATTCCGTATTCTATATTGCGAGTTATTGATGTTGCACTGAAGACATTCATTATCAATCTTGTTGAGGGTGTAAGATTAGCTCAGTTTGACCTTTCCGAAGAAAATAAAATTTCAAGTGTTAATTTGAACTTAACTATACAAGAAAAACTTTTCTCAGCATTAACATTTGGCATACCACTTGGTATATTTGGTTTTTCATTGGGAGCTTCAGTTACAACGTTTATTAGGGTTTTTCACGAAAGTATCATATCATTAAGTAATACTTTCAATAAATTTTATAATTTATCTGTTTGGGATTTACCGAAAGAATTTCATAGTAACTTAATAAAGAATAGAACTTTTTATAAAAAATCACTTGGTTTGCCTGGGCAGTTATTAGGGCTCCCATTTGGACTAGCAATCTTTGTTATTATAACGACAGGTAGATCAATTTACTATTCATCTTTAAATTTTATTAAAGCTTTTTCTAAGTTTGCTAATTATCCTTTGCAAGATAGTGATTTGGAAAATATATTCGAAGTAGAGAATGTTGATTTAACTAAATTAAACTATAAAAGGCATATTTTAGGTTTTCCAGGAATATTATTATGGCCAGTGGCATCTTCTATTGGCTTGGTGACTGGTATAAGTATAAGAATAGCTAGAGAATCATGGAGAAATTTTTATAACTCATTTAGCTACATGATAAATGAGTCGTTAAGAGGCGAGAATGACAACGATAATATCGCCTTAATTCCCGATATCAAGACTTATGAGAAAATAATTGGTGGAATTGGCCTCGTTTTAGGTAATGTGGTTGCCTTGCCGTTTGCAACTTTGATAAGCACATATCTAAATGGAAGAAACGCATTTAACTACTTAACTCATACAGTTTTGTCTAATCAAACAGCAAGTACTTTAGATAAACGAAATATTATATTTAAAATATTAGGAGTCCCAGGAACTATTATTGGTACAGCATTTGGTGGGGTAGTAAGATCTGGTTACGAAAGTACTTATAGTGCAGTAAATCTAGCTAATTATTTAGTTAAGAAAACATTGTATCTAACCAATTTTTATAATAAGCCATATTTAAATCCAATGAAAGAAAATAGGGAGCTTCTAGATCGTGCTCTTGGTTTTCCTGGTGATATAATTGGTCTAGGTATTGGAACAGCGATTGTAAGCCTAGTTCTAGGAATACGTTATATTACAATAAACGGATATTTTGCAAAGGTTGCATTTAGTGAAAAAATTAATGGAACTAAGTTCGCACAAAGACATCCAAGTTATCTAGTAAACATAGATCAAAATAGCCCATACAGTAGTATCTATTTAAGAGCTATTGGTTTTATAGGTTATGCTTTTGGTTTTGTATTAGGAGAAACTTGGGCAATCAGTCTTGAGTCAGTTGTTGGATTTGAACATATATTTAAAGAAATCAGTAATAATGCCTTAGTCGAGGCGGATGAATACAAGTTAAAAACTGAAATACAAAAATCAGATATAGACTATAAACGTGGATCTTTTGGTATAGCAGTTGGGGCTATGTTAGGTAGCGTAAGCTTTATCGGAATTGGAGTTAGTAGGATATTAATTAATTCAGCTATAACTGTTAAACATACTACACAAGACATGATTTACTTTGTGTTAAGTGAAGAAGTCCCTAAACAAGGGTCATTAGTTATACTTTCAAGATTACAAAATCAACCAACTTATTCTTCAGATAATAATGAAAATAGTAGAAAAGATCTTCGCAAAAAAATTCCTTTTAGATTGGGATTATTGGGTTTACCTATAGGAGGAGTTACAGGAAGTGTGGCGACTATTATAGTTGGATTTGCCAGAATAATTAAAGAGTCTGTTATAAAAACCATTAATGATGCTGCAATATATACAAGTTGGGCATTACCGAAAGAATATCGGTTGACTAATAATTTACTGAAGCAGAAAAGTGTATCCAAAGTTCTAGGTACACCAATTGGTATTCCTTTAGGAGTTGTTTTGGGTTTAATAGGTTTTAGCATTACTCTAAGTGCAAGAATTATTGCAGATACAGTCATTTCAGCTTATATAACCGCAAGTAATATTATCAAAGCATGGCCGTTAAATTATGATTATATAATAGTCCCAAAGGATAAAAGAAACACAGAAGATAAAGTTTTAGGAATACCAGGTAATTTGCTTGGTTTAGGGATAGGGTTATTGGGATTTTCTTTACACTTTTGTATGAGAATTGTATATGACTCAGCAATCACAGCCTATTTAATAATTTCCAAATCATTATTATGGTCAGTAGGTAATGAAAAAAATTATATTTTAGGTTATAACAAATCTGCTCATTCTGAGTTAATAGACAGTCGTATAGACAGAGAAAAATATGGATTCGGAATGCCAGGTTATGCATTCTGGGGCTTAGGCATAGGATTAAGTGCAGCTATTATTTCATTTAGACTAGTTAGATTTAATCTTACGTCAGCAATATTTATTGGGATTGATAAATCTAAATATTTGTTCCTTCCAGCTAAATATAATACTAGGGACAATGATTTTGACAATAATAAAAATAACATTCAAGTAGGATTAGAACAATCTCTTAGGTTACCTGATTCACTTCTATCTGGTATCAAGTATGTTTTAGGATCGCCAGGAATAGTAATTGGTGCTTCATTAGCTACAGTATTTTTTATTATCCCAATTTGGATTACAGAAATTATATTTAATAATTATGAATCATTTATATCTTTATCTAAATCATTAATAAATATTGGGTTAGAAGAAATATATTATGAAAAAAGCTCGCAAGATGACCGATTGTTATATGAAAAAATTATCGGTTCTCCAGGGTATTTACTTTCGGTAGGAGTTTTCGGAGTTTTTCCAATAGCGAGAATTGTTTACAATGCTACATTTGTTGTAATTTCTGTTGCATCATCAGTAATAGTTGCCCCAATAAAAGCGCTTAGTAATTTAATTTATCCTAGGTTCGTTACTGATGATACAAGCAATTCTAAAGAGCAAAATCTTAGAAACTTATATTCATCTTTAGAAAGTGGTAATTTTTCTGGTAAACAAATTGAGATAGGTAAGTCCGGCAGAAAAGGGCCATTACGATTTTTTGAAAAATCGTTAGTTTTTAATATTAGTACGATAGCAGAAGATGTATTGGATGCGGTAAAGAAAAATATGGATAAACCTAATCAAAATGAGTTTGTTAATACAATTGATAGCATTAAACAAAAAAATTATCCTGAGTTTTATAAACTTGGGAAAAACAGACAAGATGCTCGTAAAATTATTGATGATGAAGTTGAAGATACAAAAAAATTTATCAGCAATTATGTAGAAAATCCTAATTCTGATGTTTTATTTACTTCAAATAGAGAAAGATTGTTACCTTCTTATTCTGAGTTATATTACGGAGTAAAAGTAGTCAATATAAGCTTCTAGACGGCGTTTACGCCGTCTAGAAGCCTTGCTGGGTAAACTTCGAAATGGTGCGAAGCCTCTCCTCAACTTGAACGTATCGCAGTAAATTTAAACATAATTGCAAGATATGTTTATTCATAACTTACGAAGTTGTTAACTTACTGTTATGCTTACTTAAAATTTAGTTTGAGAGTTATTTATGAAAACTTACTTAGTTGGAGGTGCTGTAAGGGATAAGTTATTAAAAATAAACGTTAAAGAGCGTGACTGGGTTGTTGTTGGGGCTAGTTTTGATGAATTATTAAACATTGGTTATAAAAAAGTAGGGAAAGATTTCCCAGTATTTTTACACCCGAAAACAAATGAAGAATATGCTTTAGCAAGAACAGAAAGGAAAAATGGCGTAGGATACTATGGTTTTACGTGTAACTTTGGTCCTTCAATTACTTTAGAAGAGGATTTAGCTAGACGCGATTTAACGATTAATGCTATAGCCGAAGACGAAAATGGTAACATAATTGACCCATATAATGGAAAATTAGACATAAAAAATAAAATCTTAAGGCATGTGTCTGATGCCTTTGTTGAAGATCCAGTAAGAGTCTTAAGAGTAGCTAGATTTGCTGCTAGATTTTACCATTTAGGATTTAAAGTCGCAGATGAAACTATTTCTTTAATGAGAAAAATGGTTGAAAATGGTGAGGTAGATAATTTAATTAAAGAAAGAGTTTGGCAAGAGTGGCAAAAGAGTTTACAGGAAAGAACTCCAGAAATTTTTATTTGTGCGCTTCGGGCATGTGGTGCTTTGGATAGATTGATTCCGGAGATTAATAATTTATTTGGTGTTCCTAGCAATATTTTATACCATGAAGAAATTGATACCGGTGTGCATACTTTAATGGTACTAAATAAAGCTAGCTCATTATCTAATGACCCAACAGTAAGATTTGCAGCTTTAGTTCATGATTTAGGTAAGGCTAATACTTTACGCACACAATGGCCAAGTCAGAAGGGGCATGAGGCGCTAGGTGTGGAAGTAATTTGTGAATTGGCTAATAGACTTAATATTCCTCAGAAATATGTAAAGATATCCAGAATTGCAGCTAAGTTACATTTAAATATTCATAAAATAAAAGAGCTAACATCAAGCGAAATTTTAGATACTTTGGAGCAAGCAGATGCCTTTCGCAGGCCAGAATTATTTGAAAATTTATTGTTAGTTTGCGAGGCAGATGCTCTTGGTCGAGGGCTTTATGGGGGGTATCCGCATTTAAAATGGTTTTTTCCTAATGGAGGGTATAAAAATATATCTACTGAATATTATCAAGCTAAATACTGGCTGGGTATTTTAAAAACTTGCAAAGACGTAGAAATTGATAATCATATTGAAGCAGGACTTCATGGATTAGAAATAAAATATAAAATTCGAGAAATGAGATTAAATATTATAATCAAATATATAAAAACATGGGATTTAAATGAAAAACAATAACAATTTAATTTGGATTGATTTAGAGATGACTGGGTTATCTCTGGAAAATGAGAAAATTATTGAGATAGCAACAATAATTACTGATCTTAATTTGCATATTCTGGCAGAAGGGCCAGTTTTTGCTATTTCACAATCCGATGAATTGCTTGAAAATATGGATGCGTGGAATACCAGGCAACATAATAAATCTGGTTTGGTCGCTCGAGTAAAAGCTAGTAAAGCAACAGAGAGAGATGCAGAGAAAGCAACCATTGCCTTTTTGAATAAATATGTTGATAAAGGTCATTCTCCAATGTGTGGAAATAGTATTTGCATGGATAGAAGATTTTTGATTAAATTCATGCCAGAATTGGCAGAATATTTTCATTATAGGCAGATAGACGTTAGTTCTTTTAAAGAAGTAATACGGCGCTGGAAGCCTGCTATTTTAAATGGTTTTGAAAAAGAATCTAAACACTTGGCTTTGGATGATATTATAGATTCTATAGCAGAGCTTGCATATTACAGACGGCATTTTTTGGGTTTGTAATACTGGACTTTACGATCTTAACTGCTTTTTCTATACTGCGCGCAGTATAGGTTTAACGTTTTGATAAGGTTAGAAAAAAATTATGATAGTTAGAGAAAAATTAACGTTGCCAAATGATGGCAAATCTTTGTTATTGCATTCTTGTTGTGCTCCTTGTTCTGGTGAAGTAATGGAAGCATTAATCGCATCTGATATTAATTTTACCATATTTTTTTATAACCCTAATATTCATCCAGTTCAAGAGTATGAAATTCGGAAGGCTGAGAATGTGGCTTTTGCAAAAAAACATAATATTCCGTTTATAGATGCTGATTATGATAAAGATAACTGGTTTTCTCGAATTAAAGGGTTAGAGTGGGAACCAGAAAGAGGGAAGAGATGTACCGTATGTTTTGATATGCGTTTTGAAAGAACAGCTTTATACGCCAATGAACATGGTTTTTCAGTAATATCAAGTAGTTTAGGAATATCAAGATGGAAAGATTTCGATCAAATTAACGACTCAGGTACTAGAGCTGCGAGTAGATATAACAATATTACATACTGGACATATAACTGGCGAAAAAATGGTGGCTCAGGCAGAATGTATGAAATTGCTAAACGAGAGAGTTTTTATAAACAAGAGTATTGTGGGTGCGTGTATTCATTAAGAGACACGAATAGGTGGCGAGCTGAAAAGGAAAGGGAACGTATTAAAATTGGACAAGAGTTTTATAAGGATGAAAAATAATAGATGCATTTAGATCATAAAAGTGTAATTCAAATTGGCATACATAAAAACCCAGGTATATAATTTAGAGAGATTCTACCTTTGAGGTCATTTTTATGAGTAATAATTTGGTGCAAATTAGCAATTTAAATTTTAGCTATGCAAGCCGGATTATTTTTAAAGATATTAATATTAACGTCGCATCAGGCAAAATCACTGCTATTATGGGGCCTAGTGGTAGCGGTAAAACAACTTTATTGCGTTTAATTGGTGGATTAATAACTCCTGATTCTGGAGATGTTATTGTTTCTTCTGAGAATATTAATAAACTTTCTTATAGAAAATTAAGTGCACTACGCCTTAAAATGGGTTTGCTATTTCAGAGTGGCGCTCTTTTTACTCATTTAAATGTTTTTGAAAATGTTGCTTTTCCATTACGCGAGCATACAAGACTAAATGAAAGTA
The DNA here is from genome assembly GCA_001803185.1 of Legionellales bacterium RIFCSPHIGHO2_12_FULL_35_11. Taxonomy (GTDB): domain Bacteria; phylum Pseudomonadota; class Gammaproteobacteria; order Legionellales; family Legionellaceae; genus 2-12-FULL-35-11. The sequence goes on along the minus strand of MHBB01000166.1, from coordinate 29,167 downwards.
TGTTACGCGATATAGTATTAATGAAACTGGAGGCTGTTGGTTTACGTGGAGCGGCAAATTTAATGCCTGCTGAGCTTTCAGGTGGCATGGCTAGAAGAGTGGCTCTTGCTAGAACAATAGCCCTTGATCCACAGCTAATTATGTACGACGAACCATTTACAGGACAAGATCCGATTTCCAAGGGTGTGTTAGTTAGGTTAATAAAACGTTTGAATCAATTATTAAAAACAACTACAGTGATAGTTTCACACGATGTAGCTGATACTTGCGCCATTGCCGATTATATTTATTTGATAGCCAATGGGGAGGTTATCGCTGATGGTGAACCGGAAGAGTTGCTGAAATCTAAAAGTTTAGCTGTTAAGCAATTTATGCATGGTGAGTCTGATGGAGTAGTGCCATTTCATTATCCATCATCGAAATCTTTGACAGAGGAACTTTTAAATGATTGAAATGATTGAACGAATAGGTGAAAAAAGTATTGCTAGGATTCAGGTATTCGGAAATTCAGGTATTTTTTTACTACGCGTTATCTTCAGAATGCCAGATATTAAAAGACTTTTGCCGGCTTTACGGGATCAGATGTATTCTATAGGCGTATTATCATTTTTAATTATTTTTGTCTCAGCATTATTTATTGGTATGGTTGTTGGGTTACAAGGATATAATACATTGAGAAAATTTGGAGCAACTAGCCAGCTTGGACAACTATTAGCTTTAAGTGTTGCTAGAGAATTGGGGCCAGTAATAACAGCATTATTATTTGCAGGAAGAGCAGGCTCTGCATTAACTGCTGAAATTGGCCTAATGAAATCAACAGAGCAATTAACTAGTATGGATATGATGGGGATAGATCCATTACAAAAAATTGTATACCCACGATTTCTTGCAGGTATTATAACTATGCCAGTTTTAAGTATTATTTTTGCAGCGGTTTCTATATATGGTGGATATTTAATTGGAGTTATTTGGTTAGGAGTGGACTCTGGAAGTTTTTGGTCAAATATGCAAGCAGCAGTCGATTTTAGAATAGATATTTTCAGTGGAATAATTAAGAGTGTAGTTTTTGCACTGGCTGTGATTTGGATAGCTGTTTTTCAAGGGTATACTTGTGTACCGAATGCCAGCGGGATTAGTCAAGCAACGACTAGAACAGTAGTATATTCTTCTGTTGCTGTACTTGGCCTAGATTTTTTATTAACTGCAGTTATGATCGGGGGTTGGTAGATGAATAAGAATCGCGAACAATACCTTAATTTAAGTGTTGGTATCTTTATGATTTTTGGTCTAATAGCACTTACAGTTATGGTTATGAAGGTAAGCGGAATTACAAATTTGAAATCAAATAAATCTTATGCAGTTACTGCCGATTTTGCAGATATTGGCGGCTTAAAAGTTAGAGCGCCAGTTACAATTGCTGGTGTTAAAGTTGGTGAGGTAGCAAAAATTGAATTACAGCCAATGCAATTAAATGCAAAAGTAACTATGTTACTTAACTCTGATAAACATATTCCTTATGACGATACATCAGCCAGAATATTGACAGAAGGATTGCTAGGATCTAATTATATTAGTATTGTTCCTGGATTTGACTCAGAAGATGGCAACCATCCATATTTGAAGTCAGGAGACGTAATTGCAAGAACTCAAGAGGCAATTATTTTGGAAAACTTAATAGGTCAGCTTTTATTTAACATTAAAAAATAGGTGATGGTATGCGTAAATTAAAATATTTTGGATTTATTTTGGTATTTCTTACTAATCTTGTTTATGCTGATGCATCACCTTTACCAATGTTAGAAAACTCCACAAGCAATATAATTAGCACCTTGAAACATAATCAAGAAAGTTTGAAAAATGACCCAAAAATTGTTAATCAGGCAATTAATGTTTATCTTTTACCGCATGTTGATATTCAGGGTATGTCGCGCTCAGTTTTGGGGCGACAAATATGGAATAATATTACAGTAGTAGAAAAGAGAGAATTCATAGACGCATTTACTAAATTAGTAATTCGTACATATGCTGTTCCGCTGTCTGAGTATTCTGGTGAAACTGTAAAATTTAGACCAATTCGTGGAGATATTCAGTCTAAATTCACGCAAGTAGATAGCATTATTATCAGACCAAACGGCCAAAAAATCCCATTGAGTTATAGTTTAGTTAAAAAACAAGATGGTTGGAAGGTGTATGACTTAAGTGTTGATGGAGTTAGCTTGCTGCAAAGTTTTCGTTCCCAATTTAACGAAAGTTTAAAAACAGTATCAATGAAAGAACTAATAAAGCAGCTTAATCAAACAAAAAAGGCGGCTTAAAAATTATGAATAAAGATAATCAGATAATATTTGCTGAAAATCTTACCATACACACTGTTAAAGCCGAGTTAGATCGCTTATTATTGCTCATTAAAAATAAAGCCTTATATAATTATAATTTTGACTTGGGCGAAGTTACGTTTTTTGATAGCGCCGGCCTGGCTTTATTAGTTGAAATCAAAAGAATTTGTGAACAACAAAATATAGCTTATTCTTTCAGTAGAATCCCGCAAGCAATATTTTCTATTGCTGAGTTTTGTGAAGTAGATGGTGTATTATAATTTCCATTTATTTGAGGAAAGTTAATAGTTATGGTTATAACAAATGAGCAATTAGAAAAGCAATTTCGAGATATTGCTGAGATTGAATATGTAAAAGCAACAGGAGACGGTTATCACTATCAACTGATTGTCGTTTCAGATTTATTTGTAGGCAAATCAAAAGTAGCAAGACAGCAGTGGGTGTATGGTGTGTTGAATAAACATATATTATCAGGTGAGTTACATGCCATACAAATGCAAACCATGACAAAGTCTGAGTGGGAGACGCAACATGGATAAGTTGTTTATTAGGGGTGGAAAGCCTTTAAATGGTGATGTAATTATATCAGGTGCTAAAAATTCTGCTTTACCAATAATGGCAGCAACGATTCTTGCTAATGATAATGTAACTATTTCTAATGTTCCTCATCTTAAAGATGTAACTACGATGATGGAACTTTTAGGCCAATTAGGTGCTAAGTTAGTTGTCGATGAAAAGATGAATGTACAAGTTGATTCATCACATATAAATGATTTAGTAGCACCTTATGAGTTAGTCAAAACCATGCGTGCTTCAATTTTAGTACTCGGTCCATTGTTAGCAAAATTTGGTAAAGCTGATGTTTCATTACCTGGTGGTTGTGCAATTGGTAGTAGGCCTGTTAATTTACATTTAAAAGCGCTACAAAGTATGGGTGCAGACATTGAAGTTAAAAATGGTTTTATTAAAGCTCAGTGTAAGAATAGGAAATTAAAAGGTAAAGTATTAGTATTTGATACAGTTACAGTTACAGGCACAGAAAATATAATTATGGCTGCGGTTTTGGCGGAAGGTAAGACAATTATCAAAAACGCTGCACGTGAACCAGAAGTATCAGATTTGATTAATTTTCTAAATAAACTTGGGGCAAAAATTTCAGGAATTGGTACGCATACTTTAGAAATCGAGGGAGTAGAAGAGTTAACTGGCGGTGCTTATTCAGTTATGCCTGATAGAATTGAAGCAGGCACGTATTTAACAGCAGCGGCTTTAACCCGTGGTTGCGTTACCGTTAAGAAAGTTAAACCTGATAATTTGTTGTCTATGTTATGTAAATTTGAAGAAGCAGGCGCATCACTTACTATTGGTAATGATTTTGTAACACTTGATATGCATGGCGCTAGGCCATTTGCAGTAGATATTACAACTGCCCCGTATCCTGGTTTAGCAACCGATATGCAAGCTCAGTTTATGGCAATGAATACTGTAGCTGAAGGCACATCATCTGTTACAGAAAATATTTTTGAAAATAGATTTATGCATGTTCAAGAGTTACAAAGAATGGGGGCAAACATTCGGCTAAATGGCAATACAGCTATTATTAATGGCATAGAAAGACTATATGGTGCCCCAGTTATGGCAACTGATTTGCGAGCATCCGCTAGTTTAATTTTGGCAGGTCTTGCTGCGGAGGGTGAAACTATTGTTGAGCGGATTTACCATGTAGATAGGGGATATGAAAGAATAGAAGAAAAATTATCTATGATTGGTGCAGATATTAAAAGAAGATCAGAGCAGTGATAAAAAGAGAGTTATTTGTTAGGTATAAAAGGATTATGATTTATTTTTTGAAAAAATATGGTAAGTTTGCAACAGTTTTATATGACGTTTTGGCAATACCTATAGCTTGGTATTTTGCATATTGGTTAAGAGATAATATGCATTTTTTGCCAAATGAATTACTTGAAAAAAATACTATAACTAGTTTGTATGCTCTAACATTTGTGCAAATTAGTTGTTTTTATCACTTTAAAGTATTTAGAGGTTTTTGGCGCTTCGCATCAATTGACGATATTGAAAGGATTTTAAGGTCCGTAGTTAGTGCCGTTATTTTATTTATCCCAATAGTATATTTATTTACCTTAGATAGAGTCCCGCGTTCAATTTTTCCTTTGTATGCAATAACACTAACAACTATCCTTTGTGGCGGACGATTAATTGTTCGTCAAATTTGTGATAAAAAGTATCATATGCTCAAAGATCAAGATGTTGGAAGAGTATTAATTATTGGAGCTGGTCAAGCTTGCGAAGGTTTATTGCGTGCCTTAAAACTTTCTTCAAAATATTATCCTGTTGGTATTCTGGATGATAATTTAAGAAAGCATGGTTTAGATATTAGAGGGGTTCCTATTGTAGGAAGTATTAATGAAATTACTAAATTTACGACTAAATTAGAAGCCGATTTAATTTTTATTGCAATTGCCTCTGCTAATGCAACAACTATGCGTAGAATAGTTGGTTATTGCGAAAAATCTAAATTGCCATTTAAAACTCTACCAAGTAATAATTCGCAAGAATTGTGCCGAGTAGATGTTAACTCATTAAGAACCGTAAGTATCGAGGATTTATTAGGTAGAGCACAGGTAACAATTCAGTGGGAAAAAATCAGAACTAATATGGCTGCTAAGCGCGTATTAGTAACTGGTGGCGGCGGTTCTATTGGCTCGGAACTTTGTAGACAGATAGCTAAATTACAACCAGATAGTTTAGCAATAGTTGATAGTAGTGAATATAATTTATTTTTGATAGAAAGTGAATTTAGAGCAAAATTTTCTGATATTAATATAGAAGTTTTTCTAGTAAATGTAACTGATGAGATTGCCATTGAAAATCTATTTGAAACTTATAAACCAGAAATTGTTTATCATGCCGCTGCATATAAGCACGTGCCAATGTTAGAAAATCAGGTAAGAGTTGCTGTGCAAAATAATATTACAGGGACAAGAATAGTTGCAGAGGCAAGTGTCGCGGCAAATGTTGAAAAATTCATATTAATTTCTACTGACAAAGCAGTTAATCCGACAAATATTATGGGAACTACTAAGCGTATCGCGGAAATATACTGCCAGAACTTAAACCAAAAGGTAACTACGCAGTTTATAACTGTTAGATTCGGAAATGTTTTAGGTTCAACTGGTAGTGTTGTGCCATTATTTCAAAGTCAATTGCAAAATGGTGGGCCGTTAACTGTTACTCACCCTGACATGCAAAGGTACTTTATGACAATACCAGAAGCAAGCCAGTTAATATTGCAAGCCATGGCAAATGGAAATGGCGGCGAGATATTCGTCTTAGATATGGGTGAGCCGGTTAAAATTAGTTACTTAGCTGAGCAAATGATTAGACTAGCTGGTAAAGAGCCAGGTAAAGATGTAAAAATTAAATATACTGGCTTAAGGCCAGGAGAAAAACTATTTGAAGAGCTATTTCATGATTCTGAAAAACTAGTTGAAACTAGTCATCACAAATTATTTCAAGCTCAATTTAGAAAAATAAATTGGGATGAATTAATAGAGTCGTTATTATTAATTGATAAAGCTTGTAATAAAAATCAAACAGCCGAGTTAATTATTTTGCTTAAGAATTTGGTTCCAGAGTTTAATCCGCCAATTAAAAAATCTGCACCAAATATAACTATAGAAGCAGAGCATGTGAATTAACCTGAATATGGTATACGATGCACTGCCATTGGGCATTAAGTTAAGGAATTTCGTTCTGGCTGAGTAGGCACGCCGTCATCTTTTTTGCTACCAAATAGAGTAAGGTTGTTTTTTTTGTTTTTGCTATTAGATATAAAAATTTGCAACCTAAGTCTGTCCTCTTCTTCATTAACTACAGAGTTATTTGGATATAGTTTTTTTGCGCCATTAATGAATTTTTCCGCGTCATTAAATTTATCATTAGAAATAGATTTTTTTATTTCTTTAATGGTACTCTCAAAATTCCTTTGTTGCTCAATTTTATTTTTTAGTTTATAAATTTCTGAGTAATCAGGAGAAATTGTCTCCGCCATTTCAATTAATTTGTTAGCTTTATTGATAGCTCCAACATGATTTTCATTTAATATAGCTAGCGCCAAAGATAACATTGCATCTACTTTAAAATGCAGATCTCTTTCATCTTTAACTAAACCGATAATTTTTTGAAAATAATCTATAGCAGATAAATTGCTCCCATCTTTTAATTTTATTATGCCTAATTGATTAATGACTGTTAGATGCTCTGGATTAAAATATAAGGCTTTCGTATATTCTTTAAAAGCATCAGTAAACTTATTTGATTTATAGTATGAGTGTGCTATTTGCGCGTAATGCTCAGCAATTTGTGATTTTATATCGCTAATAAACGGGTCATCTTTCCTAGATTGTTTTAATTTAACACTTAATTGACTAATCTTATTCTTATGATAATTAACAATCTCATCTATATTATCTTCTTTAATCATACGTGAATTAGCGGTTGGTAAATTAAATTTTTTCAGATTGTGGCAGCTTTTATAGTCTCTTACAATAGCAAATATAAGAAATTATTAAATGTCACACCTAGCTTTAAACAATGAGATTATTGGTGTAACATAATAAAAAAGTTATAGGCATAAGGATGCGCAAATGCTATTAATATTAAGAAAATTTTTATTAGCTATTCTAATTTTAGTAAACTCAAGTTTTAGTTTTGCTGTAACACAAAAACCATTAGACGTAGCAGTACTTTACTTTTTCCCGCCATTTGTAATGCCAAGTGGCAATGGTGGATTTTCTGGATTTGATATTAGTCTTGTGCAAAACGTATGTGATTCTTTGCAGCGGGTTTGTAATTTTCGGCCTATGCGTTTTCGTGATTTGATTTCATCAGTTGAAACCGGACAGACAGATATGGCTGTAAGTGGACTGATGATTACTATGTCTAGATTAGAGCATGTGCATATGTCAGTTCCATATATGCCAAGTGCATCAAGATTTGTTGGCAGGACAGAAGACAAAGTTAAAGATTTTTCTATTGAGTCTATTAAAGGTAAAAATATTGGCGTTCTCGAAGGTACTACTTTTTTTGAGGAACTTAAAGGAGTAGGCGTAGGTAGCTTGAGGATATTTCAGTTTAAAGAAGAAAATGAGCAAATATCTGCCCTGGACCGAAAGATTATAGATTATATTTTAGTTGATAATGTTACAGCCAAATATTGGCAAAGCCATTCAAATAATAAATTAGTAGCTTTAGGTGAACCAATGACATTTGGTCTTGGATATGGGATAGCTGTAAATCCTAGAAATCCAGATTTATTAAATGATGTAAATCAAGCTTTAAAAAATTATATAGGGACAGTTACTTTCCAGCAAAATATGGATATTTATTTCTCTAATTTTGAATAACTTTCCCCGCCTATCCAGTGCCCCTGGTACTATCTGAGATAGGTAATAATTTATACAAATTGTGAAGTTAGTTAAGAGGTACGAAGCAACCCAGGGAACATTGTTATTAGTAGCCAATAATATATTTTTATTATAAAATTACATATATTTTTATATGAATTTAGTTAATATGAGTCAATCAAAATCAATATTTAATTGCCCATCTACTCTTGATTTACGAAAAAGGTTGATCAATCCAACTGTAGCTTTGTTACCTTGGTTAACTCATACTGAACTTTTAACTAAGAAGTTATTTGATAAATCTGGTGATACAAGTTTAAAAATATTGCGAGAGCATAATGTTAAGGCTTCTTGGTGGGAGAGGTATGTTTTAAAATTAGATTCAGATATGGTTTTTCATAGAGAAATATTAACTTATGCATATGACCAACCTTGTTGGTATGCAAGATCTATTCTACCTCATGTGACATTACAAAAACATAACGAGCTATTTGTTAGATTAAAAAGAGAAACTTTAGGTGATTTGATTTTTGGCAATAATGGCATTGTTAGAAAAAACATGAGCTTTTATCATATTTCACATGAGAACTTAGAGTTTCATTGGTTAAATAGAAATCTGTATTTAGATACAAAAGTTTTATGGGTCCGTCTCTCAGAGTTTGAAATTGATAGTAATGGTACTTTTTTTTTGGTAGAAATCTTGTTGCCAGGCATTGAAAAGTATTTATTGGGAGTTCCATTATGATTATTTTCGTGTCTGTTATTACCTGGACTAACTCTTTATATGATAAATTTTCTTAATAAAATTTCTGCTTATTGTAAGTTAATGCGGCTAGATAAACCGGTAGGTATTTTTTTGCTTTTAGCTCCTACTATGTGGGCTCTTTGGATTGCAAATAAAGGTTTCCCAAATATTATAATTTTTAGTTATTTACTTCTAGGTACATTTGTTATGCGTTCAGCTGGATGTGTGATTAATGATATAGCTGATAGAAAAATTGATAATAAAGTAACAAGAACAAAGACACGCATATTGGCAAATAATATTATAAGTTTAAAAGAGGCAATTTGGTTGTTTTTAGCTTTAATATTCATAGCATTTATTATTGTTTTACAATTACCAAGATTATGTTTTTATCAATCTATCTTAGCTTTATGGTTAACAATTATTTACCCATTCTGCAAAAGATTTTTTAAAGCCCCGCAAGCTATTTTGGGGTTTGCTTTTTCTATGGGTATTTTTATTGCGTATTCGGCTTCGCTAGTAACTTTAGATTTTATATTTCTGCTTTTAATAACTCTTAATTATATTTGGATTATATCTTATGATACGATGTATGCGATGGTTGATAAGCAAGATGATCTTAAAATAGGTGTTCTATCTACGGCTATTCTATTTGGTTCTTATGATAACTTAATTGTAAAATCAATTAATTTTGTTTTTCATTTCTTTTGGTTATTGATTGCAGTGCTAGTACAGTTAAATATCCTTTTTTATATATTTTGGTTATTTGGTCTTTTAATAATTTTTTATCAGCACAATTTACTTAATCAGCAAACTAGAAATAGTTATTTTCAAGCATTTTCAATTAGCGCATGGTATGGCATGTTAATGTGGGTTGCTTTAATTATTGGATACTCTCTTGAAAGCACTCAAAATATTTAACATTATTTACATGCCATAGAGCATCCATATCTCCACACTGCCATATCTCCCCAGTTAATATTAAATGTTTTTTCGTGAATGTTTTGTGATTGGCTCATATGTATTTAAATTAAGAGGCAGTATAACCTGTGGTATCAGTAAATACAAAAAATTAAACTTCTATGCACTGCCGTGCCCATATTTACAGGGCTGTCTCATCAAATAATATAGACGGGGCGTAGGTTGGGCCTTGGCCCAACGATAAAAAAGCTGTATTTTTTGTTGGGCCAAGGCCCAACCTACACGCCAGCATTGATTAATTTGATGCGACAGCCCTGCCCATATTTATTTGTTTTGTTGAAATTTTTTAATATTTTCAGTACATTAGTCGTTGGTTTCTTTGGAGTTGCTGTAATGACAGTGAAGCGGTTAATGTTATTAGGTTGTCCTGGTGCTGGGAAGGGTACTCAGGCAGTTATGTTGATGAAAAAGTTTAATATCCCGCAAATATCTACTGGAGATATGTTACGGAAGGCTATTTCATCTGGTAGTCAGCTTGGGTTAGATGCTAAAAAAATTATGGACTCAGGTCATTTGGTATCAGATGAAATTATTAATGCCTTAGTAGTAGAAAGGCTTGCTGAGCCAGATTGTAAGAATGGTTTTTTACTGGACGGGTATCCTAGAACTATCCCGCAAGCTGATGCTCTTCGTACCACCAATATTAAGATTGATAATGTAATAGAAATCGTTGTTGATGATGAAGAAATTATCGACAGAATTAGTGGGCGAAGAGTACATTTACTGTCTGGTCGAGTCTATCACATCAAAAATAATCCACCTAAAAATCCTGGACTAGATGATGAAACTAATGAGAAATTAATTCATAGAGATGACGATCATGAAGAAATAGTACGTAATCGCCTTAAAGTGTACAGAGAAAAAACAGAACCATTAATACACTATTATAAAGAATGGTCGTTATCTAATGATCCTGCCGCACCAAGATTTAATAAAGTTTCTGGGTTAGGGAGTGTTGAAGATATTTTTCAGAGAATATTATCGGTTTTGGGAGAATAATGGATGAGCGCAACAGCTAAAGTACAAAATATTACAGATCAAAATTTTGAAGATGTTATTGCTAATAATGAAATTGTGTTTATAGATTTTTGGGCTAAGTGGTGTGCTCCATGTAAGAATTTTGCTCCAGTATATGAAAGTATTGCAAAGCTATATCCAAAGGTAGTGTTCGGCCAAGTAAACATCGAAAATGAGCAAGAGTTGGCGGAAGCATTTGCAATACGATCTATTCCTCATTTAATGGTTTTTAAAAGAGGAATAGTTATTTATTCAGAATCAGGTAGTATGCCGGAATCTACTTTAAAAGAATTAGTAGAGCAGGCTATTAGTGCGGATATTAGTAATATTTCCTAGCAATTTTTAGGGTAATTAAGTTCTCCATTTCTTGATATATAATAGTATTTACATGAGCTATCATCAATAGCTTGATTTTTAATTGCCTCCGCTTGTAATTTAAAATCATGCTTTGATGTTTGTATTATAGATAGTTTGTACCAACCACCCATCGAAATATCTGATTTAAGTACATCATTTATTGTATTGGTTGCAATAGTTGCTTTTTCATAACTATTATTCAATAAGTAATAGTTTTCTAATCGATTGGCCAAATCATATAAGGATGTTTTAGCATCATTCCGTCTGAGTTTAATTACTTGAAATTTATAGCTAGGATATGCAAATAAAGATATTATGCTTAGAATTAAAATAACAATAAGCAACTCAATTAATGAAAATCCATTTGTTAGATTAATAAAATTATTATATTTTTTTCGAGGTTTTTGCAAGACTCTTCCATGTCAACAGACCCACTGCCATTGGCTCACTGCCATTAAGTTAAGGAATTCCGTTCGGGCTGAGGAGGCGCCTTCCAATTAGCCTTATCTTTTTCTATGATTATACTGAAGTTTAATTTTTATTAAAGCGAATTCGTGTTAAAATTCTAGCTATTATTAAATAGAACTTACGGAACAATTTTTTTTATGACAGATTATTGTGGTTATATAGCATTGGTTGGCAGACCAAACGTTGGAAAATCTACTTTGTTAAATAGAATTTTAGATCAAAAAATTAGTATTACTTCACGCAAACCGCAAACTACTAGACATAGTATTATTGGCGTTAGAACTGATGAAAATTATCAATTTGTGTATGTTGATACACCAGGAATTCATCAAGGTTCAACTAAAACCATTAATAAAATGATGAATAAAACCGCATTCAACGTGTTAAATGATGTAGACGTAATTGTTTTTATTTTAGACGGTACTAGGTTTCAAGAGGAGGATGAGTATATTTTAGATTTAATTAAAAAATCCTCAATTCCATGTATTTTAGTTGTTAATAAAATAGATAAGATTTCTGATAAAATGCAAATGTTACCTAAAATAGAACAGTTCAGTAAACTTTATAACTTTTCAGCTATAGTTCCACTTTCTGCAAAAACAGGTGCACAAGTTGAAAATTTGCATAAAGAATTAAAACAATTTTTACCAGAGAGTCCTCATTTATTTCCTGATGATCAAAGTAGTGATAGATCAGTTCGATTTTTATGTAATGAATTAATTAGAGAAAAAATATTTAGACTTTGTGATCAAGAGTTACCATATTCTGCTACAGTTGTTATTGAATTATTTGAAGAAACTGATGACTTAGTGAAAATTCACGCCTTAGTTTTAGTTGATAAAGATAATCATAAGAGGATGATTATTGGAGACAAAGGTTCTAAGCTAAAGGATATTTCTACTAGAGCAAGAATAGATATGGAAAAGTTACTTGGAAAAAAAGTATTTTTACGCTGTTATTGCAAAGTAAAATCCGGATGGTCTAATAACGAACAAGTTCTGAAGCAGTTGGGATATGGTGAGTGACAACAACTAGTCTGCATGGATTTGTTATTCATAAAACTAGATCTGGTGAAAGTAGTAGTTATGTCAATATCTTTACTAAAGAATATGGAATGATAAATGCTCTTTACAAAGGTGGGCAGACAGTACAAAAACAAATTCAACTCAGACAATTCACACCTTGCTGGCTTGATTTTAATATTAAAAATGATCGGTTTTTTTTAAATAAGCTCGAAGTTATTGGTTCTACCTATGATTTATCAGGTAAGTCTTTATTTTCTAGTTTATATATTAATGAGTTACTATATTATTTACTTCCTCCTTTAGATGTAAATAATAAAATATTCATAACATATATAGAATGTTTACAAGCACTAGAAGGAACAACGGAATTACGTTTAATCGAGATTACTCTCCGTAAATTTGAAAAAATATTACTTTCAGAATTAGGGTATGAAGTTTTATTTACGCTTGATATCAATACAAATAAGTCAATTTTAGATAATTCATATTATAAATATATTCCAGGGCACGGTTTTATTGAAGATGCTACTGGAGTAGCAGCAAAATATTTATTTGAAATCCAAAGTGGGAATTTTAGCAACCCAATCGCCCTCAAAATCTATAAGAATATAATGCGGTTAGCTATTGACAAAGCCCTGGATGGAAAGGAAATAAGAACAAGAAAATTATTTATAAACTTACAGCCCTGTTCTAGGATAATATAAGTCTTGACAATTGTGAATTAAAAGTAGAGAATTATGCCCTATCAGGGTTTAGTGTAATACCTGGAATGGCTATGTGGCTCAGTCGGTTAGAGCGCGGCACTCATAATGCTGAGGTCGGTGGTTCGAGTCCACCCATAGCCACCATCAGTTACGTAGCTAATTATTAGTAATGGCTGTTTAATGAAAATTATATTTACCTTATTGTTATTTGTAGGATTGTCTTTTAAGGCAACAGCCACAAATAATGATACATCCAACATCACAATTAATGGAAAACCTGCTTCTTCTAATAATCCTAAGATTTGGAATCTACGTAATGCTGACATTCGTGCAGTAATTGATGAAGTATCGCGTGTCACTGGGAAGAATTTTTTAATAGACCCCAAAGTTCAAGGCAAAATATCTATTGTTTCAGCTACGCCAATATCTGATAAAGAACTTTATCAAGTTTTTTTATCCATGTTACAAATATCTGGTTTTGCAGCCATACCAAGTGGTAATGTTACTAAAATAGTTCTAAACATGGATGCAAGAACAACTTCATCTCAAACTATCAATTCTATCCCAAATTCAGCTGTTGTAGATGAAATATTGGTTGAAGTCGTACCAGTACAATACGTACCAGCAGAACAATTAGTACCAGTTTTACGACCATTAATGCCACAATGGAGTAGCGTTACTGCATATTCTCCTTCAAATATGCTAATTTTATCTGGAAGATCTAGCAATGTTCGGCAACTTTCTAAAATCATCAGCCAAGTTGATAGCTCTACTGCTAATGGCATTGACATTGTGCCGCTAGAGCATGCTCTTGCAATGGATGTTGCCAATACATTAAAAGAACTAGTCAAAACTCAACTAAGCTTTAATCAACGATCTCAAAGTGTTATTGCAGCTGATGATAGATCTAACTCTTTATTAATTAGTGGAAGCAAAACTGACAGACTTCGTCTTAGATTATTAATATCTAAATTAGATGAAAAAAGCACGGGAAGTAGTAATTCAACTACTCAAGTCATTTATCTGCATTATTTACGAGCAGAAGACTTAGTGCCAATTTTAGCAGGTATTGCACAAGCTAGTTTTAGTGGGGTTGTAGGAACAACTATTGGCTCTATAACTAGACCTGTGTTAGATAGCACGAATCCTGCCGCTAGTATGGCAAGTCTTGCTCCTGGAAGTAATAATCCGGCACCAAATGACTTCCCTAGTCAAGATGCAACAACCACAAACCCAGATAACTCCCCAGGCGCAACTGCTACCCAAAATCAAGGTACAACCAAACCTTCAATTCAAATAATCGCTGAGCCAAATACTAACTCGATAATTTTGAATGCCCCAGCCACTCTAATTCGAACTCTAAAAACAGTTATTAGTCAATTAGACATTAAACCAGCACAGCTCCTAATTGAAGCGCTTGTTGCAGAAATCAATGAATCTGATTTTAAAGACCTAGGGGTAGAATGGGGAAGTATCGATCAAAGGACAAAAGATGCTAGTACATTTAAACCTGGTTTTGCAATTTTAAATTCAAAAACCTCAATTGCACAATTCCAATCTCAAATATACGGACTTGCTAGGCAAAAGAAAGCAAATATTCTTTCAACACCTTCTGTGGTTGTATTAGACAACAGGCAAGCTAAAATATTAATTGGAAAACAAGTGTCGGTTGCTGCAACATCGTACCCCAATAATGCTGGTGGTGAAACAACTGCAAGCCCTTATACAACTTTTGATAGAGTTAATGTTGCCTTACATTTATACGTACGACCGCAAATTACGCGCGGTGACGGCATCCAGATGCAAATTGACCAAGGAAATGATACTCTTGATTCAATTAGCATCATTAATCCTGGTGTTACCCCAACATTTAATATTAGTGCCATAGTAACTTCAGTGCATGTAGAAAGTGGTGATATTATTGTTCTTGGTGGGCTTGCTCAAGATAGCCTAAGCAATGATAATAATAATTTGCCAATTCTAGGTGAAATACCAGGTATAGGTCGACTATTTCAACGAAAAATAACTAATCGAGAAAAGAAAGTGCTTATGGTTTTTATTAGACCTCATATATTGAAAACTGAAGGTGAAGGTTTAGAAGTAACCGGTAGTAAATACAATCACGTTAGATTCGATCAACTAGATATTGCTAGATCCCAAGATGAGTATAATAAAACTGACCGAAACACCATAATTCCTGCTTGGCATACTACGAACTTACCTAAACCATTTTGTCGACCAAAAACCGAATCAAAACTTGCGACCAAATAATGGATACTGATGAGAAAATTAAACGCATACCTTACTTATTTGCTAAAAAGCATGGCGTAGTTGCTACTGAAGTTTCATCTGAAAATAAAATCATTTTATACCATTTACCAGGTATAAAAATGCAAACAATAGCTGAAGTTAAACGAGTACTAAACTGTGAAATACAATTAAAATTAGTTAATGGCGACGAATTTCAACATCATCTTTCACATTTTTATCAATCCCAATCTGCTATTATTGAAGCTACTGAAAGCATGGAAGACGATCTGTATTTAATGCAACTTGCAACCAAGGTTCCTAATAGCGAAGACTTACTAGATTCACAAAATGACGCACCTATAATTAAATTAATAAATGCTCTGTTTACTCAAGCTATAAAGCAAAAAGCTTCTGATATTCATATTGAAACTTATGAAAATAAGGTTCTAATTAGAAACAGATTAGATGGTGTTCTACATGAAATATTAGAAATTCAACCGAAAATTGCACCATTTGTAATTTCTCGTGTAAAAGTAATGGCAAAATTAGATATAGCTGAAAAGAGAATTCCACAAGATGGAAGAATTTCACTAAAAATCGGCGGTCACAATATAGACGTTCGTGTGTCCACTTTACCATCTAACCACGGAGAACGAATAGTCCTAAGAATCTTAGATAAAAAATCAGCTCAACTTGATTTAAGTTTATTAGGTATGCCAAACGACACACTAAAAAAGATAAAAAAAATGATTTCTGAGCCACATGGAATTTTACTAGTCACAGGACCTACTGGTTCAGGAAAAACAACCTCTCTATATGCTATGTTAACTGAACTAAACGAAGTAACTAGAAATATACTAACAATAGAGGATCCTATTGAATATGATTTACCTGGAATTGGGCAAACGCAAGTTAATTCGAAAGTAAATATGACTTTCGCTCGGGGATTAAAAGCTATTTTACGGCAAGATCCTGATGTTGTAATGATAGGTGAGATAAGAGATATAGAAACTTCCGAAATTGCCATTCAAGCAAGTTTAACTGGGCATTTAGTTCTTTCTACATTACATACTAATAGTGCATTGGGGGCGCTTACTAGGTTAAAAGATATGGGCGTAGAATCTTTCCTATTATCTTCAAGTATAATAGGAGTTTTAGCCCAGAGATTGGTTAGAAAACTTTGTGGAAATTGTAAAACTGAGTATGAGTTAAATGATGATGAAATATCAATCTTACAAGCTATTTTAAAAGATAATGAAGACATACCACCAATATACAAACCAAATGGTTGTGAAAGTTGTAATTTCTCAGGATATAAAGGACGAACTGGTATTTATGAATTAATTCCAGTAGATGAAACTCTACAAGGAATGATTCACAGGCAAGAAAGTCTCCAAACAATGGAAGAATATATAAGACCAACTGTCACAAGCATTAGAGAAGATGGCTGCAAAAGAGTTCTATTAGGAGAAACATCAATTACAGAAATTCTTCGAGTAACTAGTGCTTAGGAGCCGTGCAACAATAACTTACACGATTAGCGCCCAGCTTGTTGTTAGCTTGCCACGATCAGATCTTCGAAAAAGCGCAGGTGTACTAATTGTCCATCGAGCTTTTTCGGAGAGCTGATCGTGGCGAGATGGCGACAAGATGGGATGCTAATCGTGTAAGTTATTGTTGCACGGCTCCTTAGGAGTATGTTCTATTTTCCTGTAGTTAAATTTGCCTCTATCACTTCATTTGTATTCCAATTTAATAAAAACGATGCACAAATTCCAGCAACTAATCCCCAAAAGGCGGATCCAATACCAAATAAAGTTAAACCTGATGCTGAAATTAATATGGTAATAATAGCTGGCTCACGTTCTTTATCATTTTCTAAGGAAGTTTTAAGACTAGAAGCTATAGTACTAAATAATGCCATGCCTGCAACTGCTATGATTAGTTCATTTGGAAATGAGAAAAATAGTGAAACAACCGTTGCACCAAATATACCGATAGTAAGCCAGCAAAATCCAGCAAATAAAGTTGATTTATATCGTAAGTTTGGATTAGGATCTGCTTCTTTGCCTGTACAAATAGCAGCTGTAATAGCAGCAAGACATATTGAGTAACAGCCTAAAGGAGCTAAGATAAGTGTTATTATCCCAATGATAGTAATAATTGGCGATATTTTAGGTTTGTATCCGGATGTGTTTAATATTGCTATGCCGGTAATATTTTGCGATGTCATAGTAACAATAAACAGTGGTATACCTGCGCTAAATAGAGTAGTCCATGAAAATTCAGGCTTAGTGAAAATTGGTGTAGCTAAAGCAAAATGAAAATTATCAATATTAAAAAGTCCTTGCATACTAGCAATGGCAACTCCAATTAATAAAACAATAACTATTCCATACCTAGGAAAAAATCTTTTGCCAATTAAGTATATAATTAGCATAGAGATAACTAAAGGTGCTTTAGATTGCATCGCAACAAAAACATTCATCCCAAAATGCAGCAATATTCCGGCTAGCATTGCAGCAGTTAGGGATTTTGGAATATGATTTATTATTTTTTCAAAAATTCCCGTAACTCCCGCTAGGATAGTTAGCATAGCTGCAAAAACAAACGCGCCAATTGATTGCTGTAGAGTCAGGCCGGACAAGGATGTTACCAGTAAAGCTGCACCTGGTGTTGACCATCCAGTTAATATTGGCATTTTATAGTATAGTGAAAAAAATATGCATGTGCTTGCTATGCTAATTCCTAAAGCAAAAATCCAAGAACTAATTTCAGCTGAGTTTGCACCAACCATAGTGGCTGCTTGAAAGATAATTACAGCTGAGCTTGTAAAGCCAACTAATACCGCTACAAAGCCGGCTGCTATGTTTCCAAGTGAAAAAAATGATTTCACGATACTTCTCCAGTTAAAAATTGGTGATTTTAAAGTTGTTTACATGATTTTGTTAGTAGATTCCCGCCTTCGCGGGACTTCTTGACCTCGAAGTTTTTCGTAAGTCCTGTGAATATTTTTGTCTAATTCAGGTTTCTAGCATTTTAACATAATTTTCATATCTCTGGTTATGAATTATTTTATTTTTTACAGCATTAATAACTGCACATCCAGGTGTATTAATATGGCTGCAATTTCTATATTTACATTGAGAAATATAAGGTAAAAATTCTCTATAACCTTTAGCTATATCACTTTCAGATATGTTCCACAAAGAAAACTCCCTAATCCCAGGGGAATCAATTAGTGCGCCACCATTTGGTAGGTGGTAAAATATTGATCTGCTTGTGATATGCCGACCCAAATTCACATGTTTTGAAATATCACCTGTAGCAATTTCAGCAGCTTTATCTGGCAGGATTTTAGCTACTATAGATGATTTGCCTACACCAGATTGGCCTACTAACACGTTTACTTGATTATTAAATGCTTTTTGTAATAGTTTATCTTCTGTGATATCTCTGTTTGTAAATAATATAGGATATCCTAATGGCTCGTAGATTTTTAGGAGATTCTTTTGCATTTCATCTGAAGGTAGGTCAGTTTTATTTAATACAATAAATGGGTTTATTTGAAGATAATCAGCCATAATTAAATAACTATCTAATAAGTTCCATGATACTTCTGGTACAGGTGCAATGACTATTATTATTTGGGTTATATTTGCAGCTACTGGTTTAATATTACCATTGCTATCTGGTCTTCCCAAACTGGATTTCCGATTATGTCTACTGACAATTATTCCTTGATGATTTCCTTCAGGTTGCCAAATAACGTGGTCGCCAGCTACTATTGAGTCAATATTAGGTCTAATATTACAACGAATTAGCGCTCCTGACTTATCTTCTACTTCAGCATGTTTGCTATATCTTGCAATTACTAATCCTTCGGACAAAAGATCATCGTCAAAAATTTCCTTTTGACGAAATGAACTTTGTTGTTTTTCTATTCTGCTAAGTTGCTGTTTGTTGATTTTTCGTTTACTCATATTTTGCACGCTGTATTTGCTTGATAAGAGCCTTAGCTTTAATCTCTCCAACAAGTTGCGTTGGTAGCTGCTCACCTTGTCTAGTATAAAAGATAAAAGTTGGCGGAGCTATCACATGGAAATAATTTAATATCTCTTTACTATTTTTATTGTTTTCAGATAAATCTACCTTGATAAAAATGCTATTTTCCAACTCTTTAATTACAGAATCATTTTGTAAAGTAGTACTAGATATAACATGACATGATGCACACCAGTTGGCTGTAAAATACAAAATTACCGGAGTATTTTCTTTTTTTGCTATTTCAATGGATGTTATTATTTCAGCAAGTGTGCTAACAATAATCGTATTATTGTTCTGTATTGATAAACTAGAAGATGCCTTCAATGGTAATAGAGGATTTGAGTTACCAGAACTTGCCCCGTAAAGAATTAATAGCCCATACCCTAAAAATATTATAGCAAACCCTTGGCGAAGTTTGTCTTTATTGGACTCGACTTTATCAAATGGTCTTAGATACACTCCTGTAAAAATACATAAGCTTGCCCATAATACCATTGTTAGAATTTGCGGTAATAATCTAGATAGTAAATATATTGCTATTCCAATAAGAATGACTCCAAATATTTTTTTAATAGCATTCATCCAGTTCCCAGCTTTAGGCAATAGTTTTCCGGCAGAAGTACCAATCAAAAGTAGAGGTATTCCCATGCCAAAAGCTAAGAAAAATAGCGATAACAAACCAAGCAGGACATTTCCGGTTTGAGCGATATAACTAAGCGCGCCAATTAATGGCGCGCTTACACACGGTGATAAGACTAAAATAGACATTGAGCCTAATATTATTGCACTTAAATAGTGTCCACTTGATTGCGAGCGAGTAATTTTAGTAAATTTTGCTTGAATAGTCATGGGAATTTTAATTTCATAGAAATCAAACATAGATAGAGCTAGAAGTACGAACATTATACTGAATATTGAGATTATCCAAGGAGATTGCATTATTATTTGTAAATTACTGCCTAATAATGCAATTACAGCTCCAATAATTCCATATGTTATGGACATACTTAGTACGTAACTTAAAGATAATAAAAATGCTTTTTTGGTGGAAATATCTTTTCCATGACCAACAATAACTCCAGAAATAACAGGAATCATCGGGAGCACACATGGCGTAAATGATAGCAATAATCCAAATCCTAAAAAGCTAAGAATAATTAGTGGCCAATTATTTGAAGAAAATAATTTATTAAAATCATTCTCTGCTAAATTTTGTTCTATATTTTTTAATTTTAATTTTTGTGTTTGGCTTGATGAGTTTTCATTTGGTATAGTTTGCCCTTCAAAATTCGCATTATTGATGGCTAAAGAATTATTAGTGGTGATTTTGATTAGTTGTGTTTCTGGAGGATAGCAAAATCCATCATTTGAGCAGCCTTGGTAGTGTATCTCTATTATATTTTCACCTGGATTTTTACTTAAAACAGGGATGTTTAAAACAAGTTTTTTGTAATATACAGGAAATTTTTGTCCTTGGCGGTTAATCTTTTCAATAGCCTTTGGATAAGGTATTCTTCCTATTTGTAAGTTACTATCTTTACTATTAGTAACACATATACAATTTTTATATAAAAAATATCTTGGAGCTATTATCCATTTAATTTGCAAAGTATTTGGGCCAAGAGGTTTTATGGAAATTTTAAACGCTTTATAGGCTGGAAGCGGTGAAGATATTGCTGTAAAAGGTAGAACGAATAAGAAAATAGTTATAAAACGTTTTAGCATAGTAGCTTTTTGTTAAAATATTTTTTGTATTATAACTTCCTAGTAAATAAAAAAATATACTTACCCCTTGAAAATATAAAAGTTGCCTCCATATATGGATCATCAGACAATAACTCTGAATTAATTAAATAATCATTTAAATTAGGAGGAAGTAGATTATGAGTATAAATATTCGTCCGTTACACGATCGTGTAGTTGTTCGACGTATGGAAGAAGAGCGTACAACAGCAGGTGGGATTGTGATTCCTGATAGTGCGGCTGAGAAACCAATGCGTGGTGAAATTATAGCTGTTGGTAATGGTAAGGTTTTAGACAACGGTGATGTTCGTGCATTAGCCGTTAAAGTAGGTGATGTTGTATTATTTGGTAAGTATAGCGGTACTGAAATCAAGCTTAATTCACAAGAACTAGTTGTTATGCGTGAAGACGATATTATGGCGGTTGTTGAGAAATAATTGATTGGTCTTACATTTAATTTAGGAGATAAATAGAAATGGCTAAAGAATTACGTTTTGGCGATAACGCTCGTCAACAAATGTTAGCAGGTGTAAATGCTCTTGCAAATGCAGTACAAGTAACAATGGGTCCTCGTGGACGTAATGTTGTTTTAGAAAAATCTTACGGTGCTCCTACAGTTACTAAAGATGGTGTGTCTGTTGCAAAAGAAATCGAATTCGAAGACAGATTTGAAAACATGGGTGCACAGATGGTTAAAGAAGTTGCTTCTAAAACATCTGATACTGCTGGAGATGGTACAACTACCGCTACAGTATTAGCTCGCTCAATTCTTGTTGAAGGACATAAAGCAGTTGCTGCTGGCATGAATCCTATGGATCTAAAGCGTGGTATTGATAAAGCTGTTTTAATCATTACTAAAGAATTACAATCAATGTCTAAACCATGTAAAGATGGTAAGTCAATCGCTCAGGTTGGTACTATTTCTGCTAACTCTGATTTACCAATTGGCAGTATTATAGCTGAAGCTATGGAAAAAGTTGGTAAAGAAGGTGTGATTACTGTTGAAGATGGTAATGGTTTAGAAAACGAATTATCTGTTGTTGAAGGTATGCAGTTTGATAGAGGTTACATTTCTCCATACTTCATTAATAATCAGCAAAACATGTCAGCTGAATTAGAGCATCCATTTATTCTATTAGTAGACAAAAAGATTTCTAGCATTAGAGATTTATTACCTACTCTAGAAGCTGTTGCTAAATCTGGTCGTCCATTGTTGATTGTTGCTGAAGATATAGAAGGTGAAGCGCTTGCTACATTAGTTGTTAACAACATGCGTGGTATCGTAAAGGTTTGTGCTGTTAAAGCCCCTGGTTTTGGTGATCGTCGTAAAGCTATGTTACAAGACATCGCTATTTTAACTAGCTCGCAAGTGATTTCTGAAGAAATCGGTAAAAGCTTAGAAGCGGCTACATTAGAAGATTTAGGTACTGCCAAACGAGTTGTTGTAACAAAAGAATCTACAACAATCATTGACGGACAAGGTGAAGCTAAAGAAATCAGCGAACGTATTTCTCAAATTCGTGCACAAATGGAAGAAACATCTTCTGACTACGATAGAGAAAAATTACAAGAGCGAGTTGCTAAATTAGCTGGCGGTGTTGCTGTAATTAAAGTAGGTGGCGCAACTGAGTTTGAAGTTAAAGAAAAGAAAGCTAGAGTTGAAGATGCGTTACATGCTACAAGAGCAGCTGTTGAAGAAGGCATCGTTGCAGGTGGTGGTGTTGCATTGATTCGTGCACAAAAAGCATTGAAAGGCATAACCGGTGATAATCAAGACCAAAATATTGGTATTGATATTTTACGTCGTGCAATCGAAGCTCCTCTTCGTCAAATCGTAACAAATGCTGGTTATGAAGCATCTGTTGTTGTTAACCAAATTTCTGAATCAAAAGGTAATTATGGTTTTAACGCTGCAACTGGTGAATATGGCGATATGGTTGAAATGGGTATTTTAGATCCAACTAAAGTAACTCGTACAGCTTTACAAAACGCTGCCTCTATTGCAAGTCTAATGCTAACTACAGAATGCATGGTAGCTGAACTTCCTAAAGAAGCTGATGCTGC
Organism: Legionellales bacterium RIFCSPHIGHO2_12_FULL_35_11; assembly: GCA_001803185.1. Taxonomy (GTDB): domain Bacteria; phylum Pseudomonadota; class Gammaproteobacteria; order Legionellales; family Legionellaceae; genus 2-12-FULL-35-11. The sequence goes on along the minus strand of MHBB01000166.1, from coordinate 6,004 downwards.
TGGTGCTGGCGGCATGGGCGGCATGGGTGGAATGGGCGGAATGATGTAATTCCTCTGTTTTATCTGTGAAGTAAAAACCCGCCTCGCGGCGGGTTTTTTTATCGTTTTGATTCTTAAGAGAACTCCTAAGTCCTGATTTATGAATTGTCACCATACTATAAAAACAAAGTATGATATTATGTTAGGATATTTTTAACATTTATTGATTCACATGAAATATCAAGATCTAAAAATTTCTATTGTAGCTCCTATGTATAATGAAGAAGCGGTTATTGCTTCCTTTATTGATAAAACTATCAATGTGATGCAATCAATCTTTAAAGATTATGAGCTAATTTTAATTGATGATGGTTCAATAGATAATACTTTAAATATATGTTCAAAATATTTAGAAAATAATAAATCAATCAGATTAATTTCTTTTTCACGAAATTATGGTCATGAAATAGCTTCAACTGCTGGCTTAGAACATGCTGTAGGGGATTATGTAATCCTAATGGATTCTGATTTACAACATCCGCCAGAAATAATACCTGAAATGTTAGAAAAAGCCTTGGAGGGTTTTGATGTTGTTTGTGCTAAACGATTAAATCGTGACGATGAAAGTTGGTTTAAACGAACTATGGCCAAAGTTTTTTATAAAATATCTTGTAAAATGACTGGTTTTGACTTAAATGCGGATATTGGAAATTTTCGATTACTTAGTAGAAGAGTAGTTGCATCAATTAATAAAATGAAAGAAAGTAATCGGCATTTAATTATGATGTTTGCTTATGTTGGTTTTAAAACAGCTAATATTGCTTATCACTGTCCTGAAAGATTTGCTGGTGCTAGCAAATATAATCTTCGAAAATTAATTTCTTTATCATTAGATTCAATAATCGGATTTTCATCAAGACCATTAAGATTAATGTCTGTTTTTTCTGTAATGATAAGTATAGTAATGATGGTATATGCCGGATTTATTTTAATCCAAAAGTTGTTTACTCACCAACAGCTAGCTGATGGCATAGCCTCAGTGATTTTTTTAATTTCAGGTTTATTTTCAGTATTGTTTTTATTTCTGGCAGTTATTTCTGAGTATATTAGCCGAATTTTAATAGAAACTAAAAATAGGCCATTATATAATGTAAAACATGATTTACATCATCAATCTTTGCAGCATACAGATTTGCATAATAAAAACGGTAGTTATTCTTCATGAGTAGTTTAAGCAGTGCTATTAGAGAAAAAAAGAAGCTATTACATAAAGTTATTAATAAATTTATTAGTTATAAATTTGTCCGTTATCTTTTAGTTGGATGCACAAATACTACTGTTTGTTTTACTGCGATGTACATCAGCTCTTTAATGGGATTTCATTATCTTGCCTATACTGCAATTGGTTATTTGGTCGCGATAATTTATAGTTTTTTTATGAATTTGCGTTTTACATTTCGAGTAGAGGGGCAAATTGCAAAAAGATTAAGTCTGTTTTTTTTAATTAATTTTACTAATTTAGGTATAGTGGAAGTAATAGAGTATATTATGATAGATATTTTTTCACTTAATAGATTATTTTCTATTCTTTGTGCAATGACATGGTATGTAGTAACAGGTTTTTTGATAAATAATTATTTAGTATATAGTAAGAAATTGATACAATAAATTTTCTATTTTGGAATATAAAAAGCATATACTGCGCGCGGTCACAATCTGAAGTTTTTTTTGACGACGTTATTTTTGTGTCAGTTTGCCGTTTAAATCGCAGCGCAATAGCTGGACTATTGTCAAGATTTAAACGGCAAAATGGCGCGAAAATAGCAAGTCAAAAACTTCAGATTGTGACCGCGCGCAGTATAGTATTGGAGGAAAATGTCGTGAGTAAACAAATCATTATTTGTGCTGATGATTTTGCTCAAAATGAAGATATTTCTGAAGGTATTCTATCATTAGCAGAAATGCGCAGAATAAATGCAATTGGTTGCTTGGTTAATACATCCTCATGGGATGATTTTCACACAGATTTAATAGCAATACGCAGTAACTCTTTTATTGGGTTACATCTTAATTTTACTTTTGGCCAACCACTTAGCAGTGCATGGAGAAAGCGCGAGGGTGAGGAGTTTTATACTTTGCTAAAGCTATTAAAAAAGTTATATTTTCGACAAATTTCTTTTGATACTATAGCTGATGAAATAAAAGCACAAATAGATGTGTTTTCTCATAAAATGCATATTTACCCTGATTTTATTGATGGACATCAGCACGTGCAGCAATTACCTTTAATTAGAACAGCTCTTTTTGATGTTCACACAAGAAAAATGGGTCACTTGCATTCTACATTGGTAACCGATAGTAATATAGATTACTCAGAGACATTTTTTAGAAGCACAAGTAATGGGTTTGGAGATTTAATATCAATTATCAGTTTTCCTAAAAGTCAGGCACTATCTATATTAGGTGGTCATAAATTTAAAAAACTATTAATAGAAGAGCAAATACCAACAAATGCTAGTTTTTCAGGGATTTATAACTTTAAAAACGCAAAAAATTATCAAAAATATTTCCAAAAATTTTTAGGACAAACTAAAAATGGTGGAATTATTATGTGTCATCCGGGCATTATCTCAAATGACTTAACTGATCCACTTTATAAGTTTCGTCATCATGAATTAAACTATTTTAAAAGTGATGAATTTTTGAGTGATATTGCAGATGGTGATTACGCTTTATCTTTAGTAAATAGGTATTAAGGTGTAGAAATGCAGTTAAACCAAACTAGTTATTCGCAAATTGATAAAAAGTTTGTACGTAATTTTTGGGTAATTTTATTATTTTTATTTATAGTGCGTATTATAGCAATTTATATTATTCCATTAAATGACTCAACAGAAGCGAGATATGGCGAGATAGCAAGAATAATGCTTGAAACCCACAATTGGATTACCCCAATGCAAGAGTATGGAATACCATTTTGGGCAAAGCCACCATTATCTTTTTGGATGTCTGCGCTATCTATGAAATTATTTGGGGTAAATGAGTTTGCGGCTAGATTTCCATCATTAATTCTTTCTTTAGGAATATTATTTTTAGTTTGGCACACTGCTAAATTGAGACTTGGGCAGAAAGGAGCATCATTATCTGTATTGATCCTAGCTAGTTGTGTACTTTTCTTTTTAGATGCTGGAGCTATAATGACAGATCCGGCTTTACTTTTTTGTACCACTTTAATTATTTTATCATTTTGGCAAGCAGTTATTTATAACAATAAATTTTATAGTTATAGTTTTTTTATAGGCATAGGTCTTGGACTTTTGGCAAAAGGTCCGATTGCGATTGTATTAACAGGATTACCAATCTTCCTTTGGGCTTTAATTCACAATAAATGGCGTAATATTTGGGGAAATTTACCGTGGTTTAGAGGAGTTATAATAACATTATTAATTGCCTTACCATGGTATATTTTGGCAGAGATAAAAACCCCAGGGTTTCTAAATTACTTCATTTTAGGTGAGCATTTTGGTCGATTCTTAAATTCAGGTTGGGTTGGTGATAAATATGGATTTGCTCATAATACTCCTTTGGGATTTATTTGGTTATATATGAGCATAGGATTTATGCCATGGACTATATTAGCTGTAATATGGTCAATTAAATACCGTAAAAAACTACCTAACTTATTGTATGATGATAATGGATGGATTAGTTATTTATTTTTATGCTCAACAATGCCACTAGTTTTTTTTACATTTGCAAGAAATATTATTTATCCATATGTTTTGCCTGTATTACCAAGTATGGCACTATTGTTTGCTGAGCTTATTGTAAAAGCTGATGTAAACTCACCAAGTAAATTAAGAATTATTCCTTTGTCCTGTCTATCAGGATTAATATTTATAATAGCTAGTATACTATTTATATATAAACCTGCAGTGGTTGAACAGTCTCAAAAAAGAGTAGTACAAATTTATAATGAAAATGCATCAAGTAATAGTAAATTAATTTATTGGTCTCCAAAAGTTGATTTTTCTGCAAGCTTCTACTCTAAAGGTAAAGCACTAGCCACAGCTAAAGAAAATGAACTTTATGCCTTATTAGATAATCATGAACATAATTTACTAGTAGTTGAAAGCAAATATTTTAAGACGATTCCAGAATATATTTCCAGCAAGATGCATAGATTAGCAATTATTGAGAATGAAAATAAATCATTCGAAATTTATCTCTTTTGTACCATTCACCACAATCAGCCACTTTGTGGCCGACCGCGGTGATGCAATGGCATTCGCTTAAGAAAATAGAATGTTTTAATTTTCGTCTTTGCGAGATCCCTAATTACAGCAAAATTAAAATACCTTGATAGGTGCATGATGACCCAACAAAAGACTGAAACTGAATTAACAGAATTATCGATTCAACATATTCAAGCAATCATTCAATTTTTAAGCCATTCAACGGTGTATAAGCATCAAACCGTATTGATTAAAAAACTGCAAGGCATGCTTAACAAAGTACAAGACGACCTGACTCATGGCAACAATCAGTTCAAATCCAAAGGCACAACGGCAGAAAAACGCACGACTGAATGGCTCAAAATAGCCATCTCACATTTAGGCGAGAATGGTTGGAAAACATCCAGCACGAATCAGTCTCCAGCGCAAGAAAAAGCGACACTGATTCATGATTGCATGGAATCCATACATGGGGCAGTCATTAGCGCGCCGGTTGCGCGCATTCCTGAAGACACGATTCCACACGGCATCAATGATTATTTGACCAACGAAGATCGTATTCGCGCGGTCAAAGCATCTCCCACATTTTTTAAAGCAATTTGGACACCAGAAAGACTCTTATCCGCTGTATTTATGGGTGAAGAAGACTTGGCTTGCGAGATTGTGCGTACTAACCCAGCGTTACTGTTTAAATCTGCCACCTATAAGATGCCAATTTTAAATCAAGATGGAACATCATCGACCGAATCCGAGCAAATATATCATCATATCACGCCATTACAGCTGATGCTTTATACGGGAGATTGGAAGATGTGGGAGCGACTCTTCCCCTTAATTCCTGAAGATAAACTTGAAGCAACGCTTAAAGAAAGGCAAACCTTAACTCGTGGTGGCCCTGATTTGGTTAAAATTGACCGTGACCCTGCCACACTATCCATTGCTGAGCTTCAGCATTATCATGTCAAAGATGATGACGAAAACCCCATGTACTATCCCAATGGAGACCCTGTTCTTGATGATTTATTACATAATCGAAATGGACTTTTTTATCGTGAAATAGGAGATCAAGATGAGCTTTTTTTGGTTAACATTGACCCTGATACAGGAGAGAAAGAAGTCAGAAAACTTATTGAGCCACAGAACATGATTCCTGCAGACAAAGAAGTGCTCAACCAATTCAAAGAAGGCATTAAAAATGACATCGCAATGAACAGTAGTCTTAGAACTAGCGATGCACAACATGCACTTATCAAACGTTTATTTGGAGTCACATTAGAGCGCAACGGCATTCATTACACACTGAATGGCCAGGATTATCACGATACCTATGATGGGTGCATACGCCTAAAAAATGCTTATCGCAAATACATAGAAATTTATGATGCACATCAGGCTAATACGCCTTGGAATGCTGTCGATGCAGCTTGGCCTAGTATTGTGGGCATGGCGCAGCGTCAAGCGATGGTTCATGTTATACAACGATTTTGCGAGGAAGATAAGCCATTTTACCCGCTACAAAAAGCAAATGAATTGAAATCGAGGGTATTTGTTCGTACGTTAGCGTTTGACAATTTGGTCACCTTACCAAGAAGCGTACTTCCGGCTCGTATCAATTCGGAGGTTGGGTTTAATTTCGGATTGTATAAAGGGGTGTGGTTGATCGCGCGGGTCGGACGTGTTCGGCTCGGCGGAGCACCGGTGGGTTTGGTTGATTTGGCGGCTATCCGCCTGATTGATGAAGTGAGAAAAGCGTGTTTCAATGAGCGTATGCATGAACTTGATCAAAGGCT
>MHBB01000165.1:4470-15313 GCA_001803185.1 Legionellales bacterium RIFCSPHIGHO2_12_FULL_35_11 | reverse complement strand
GCAAAGACGAATAACTGATTAATTTACGTACAAATTGTGAAGTTAGTTAAGAGCATAGCGAGGCAACCCAGTGTGGTCTTCGAATTAGGAACTAGTCCATTGGGTTCTAATTGGCACATCCTTTAACCCTAATGCTTTTTGCCTGATTTTTTTACTTTCCTCGCGCGCTCTTTTTGCATCTTCAATAATACCAGTATCATCTTTTTTAGGTATGAATTTATTTTCAGGCTCTTTGGATTTATTCAATGAATCACTGTATTCATCTTCAGCTTGAGGGATCTTCGTCTTTTCTAATTTCTGTTTCTCAAGGACTTCTATTTTCTTTTGTATACAGTCATATAAAGCAATTATTTTTTCTGTTGTTTCTGTAAATGTTTGTGTTGCTGAATGGTATTGTACTGATATCTCTTGTAAGTCATCAGCGTTTTTTGCTAATTTTTCGGAGCTCAATTTGTTAGCATTACTTACCCTATGCATAGAGTCTTTACTAACAGAAATAATTTGGCAGTTATCAGATATGATAGATGATGATTTAAGAAATGTAGTTGATATTTTATCTGATGATTCGCAGAGAATATTTTTTGCTTTAGTCAGCTCTTGAATAATACTTTTATATTGAAAAACTTCTTTAGCTAAGGCATCACTATTTTTTTGAATATTTTCAATATTAAGTTGCAACTCTTCGTTTAATTTACACAAATTTTCAAAAATATCGTTTAAACTGCGTTTTAGTTCGTTAAAGTGCCTAATTGTTAAGGATAAAGCTTTTTCTAATTCGATTATATCTTCACATAATAGCTTCAGTTTTTTTTCAGTTACATTGTAATTATTTATTAAAAAATATGAAAAAAATAAATACGCAGCACAAAAAACAATTGATATGGTGAGAGGCATGTTAAAAAGCGCGCCAATACCAGCTCCTATAGCTGCTGCGAAGATAAACAGTAAAATTTTGCCCCACCATGGACATGAACCATACCATTCAGTAATGCTACCAATATAACTTTGATGGATATTATATCTTTTTATTAGGAGATCTAAGTTCGAGTGAGTCTCTTCAATGTGGTACTTGTTTTGTCTAATTTTTTTTAGTTCTTGATTAGTAAGTTCCTTAAGCTTAGTTAACGAGTTCATATTTGCAGATAGAGTTGAGAAAATTATTTCATTTGGCCTATTTTGCATAGAATTTCCTTAAATATTAGGTTTAACCTAGAAAAAGCAGTAGGCATGCGTAGTGGAGCTCAACTGCTTTTTCTAGGTTGAAATAGCCTGATTTCCACGGGCTTATTATTTGCTGATCTAGATGTATTTTTTGATTCAATTGTTTCAACAAGTTCTTGAATAGTATCGCTAAGTTGTTTGTTTTCATTTATAAGAAGTTGAATCTCTTGAATTTTCGCGTCGTCTTTTTCTGTATACTGTGAGACTTTAGTATTTAGAGATGAAATCGTATTTTTAAGTGAAATGATATTTGCGCTTAATGAGAGATTTTTTTCTCTTAAAGATGCGATTTCAGCATCTTTTGAAATTAATCCGGCTTCTACCATTTCTAATGATTTATTTGTTTTGGAGATTTCATCTGTTAATTTTTGCATGTTATTTTGGTTAATTTCAGAATCTTTAGTGAATTTTTCCTCAAGCGCTTTTAATTTATCTAGGGTAACTTGTAATTCGGAGTCTTTTTGTATTATTGTGGACTCAGCTTCTTTTAGTTTATTATTTACAAGTACAAGCTCATTTTTTATTTTATTGAGTTCATTGAAGACGACTGCATTTTGCAGATTTGAATTTTTAGCTATAATTTCTAGCGAACCAGCAATTTCATTGATATTTTTGGTGGCAGCGTCTGATTCTTCGATATTTTTGGTAAATTCACTTAAGCAATTTTTGAGTACTAACTGCTGCTCTTTAGATAGCTGCAAAAGTTGTTGCATATCTAGACCAGTTTCTGTTGCTATACGTGAGACCTCATCACGTAGTTTATTATCTCTTAGTATTTGCTCTTTTTTTAACTCATGTAGTTCTTCGGATTTATCATTTTTACTTTGATAATATGCTCTGGTTGATACAAAAGTTACAATAATGGTTATTCCTGAAGCTATGCAGGTTATAATTAAAGGAAGTAAATAGCTACCTGCTGCGATAGTTGCAGCAGCCCCTAAGCCAATTAAAATTATCATAAATTTCCTTAAACAATATTTGCCATTTCGGCTCTATTTGCATTTTCATGCATAATTTCGTTATATTTGTTGGTTGCAAAAAAGCTTCCAGTTAAAAGCCCAACAGAAACAACTGTCCCACCACTGGCTGCACAGATTAAAGGAATAAATGGGATGGGAAATACATGAAATGCAGCAATAAATATGCCCGCTATGGCTGCTAATAAAAGAGTGCTAACCAAGACCTTAAAAATAATTGCGTTAAGAAGTTTAATAAAAAGGAAAGGGTTAACAATGTCATAGTTCAAGTCCCGCCTAAGATTAGTAGTAATACTATAAATAAATGCGTCTTGTTTTGCATATCCACTTTGTTGTGTGGCGAGAAAAGTAGCTTTTACATAGGATGCTCTTGCTATTGCGTATGTTGTTGCATATACATATTCTGCCGCACGTTTTGCCTTATTTTTTGCAGCAACATTTAATACGCTAGTGCTTTCATAAGATGGGGCAACAGCTTCTGTGAATGCTTGGCTAATTTTATTTGGTGATTCAGCTAAATTAAAAAAATAATTCTCTGAGAATTGTTTTGGAATAATGGTGGTAGAGAATTTTTCCCATAAAGCATCATAGTTATTGTTAGCATCAACTTTGCTAACAGCGCTATCAGCTATTTTTGATGAAAAATTTATAGCTTGCGTTACCTCTATATGAAATTTGGCTGCTGCAACTAGTGTTGCAAAGTCGGCAAGGTCAGGGCTATGTTCTTTGGCGGCATTTAACGACGCAAGATGAGCAGCGCGCTTTGCAAAATCTCCAGGTGTAGTTTGTTTTCTATATGAATCTATAGCAATCGCGATGATCTCATTGATAGTATCTTCCTTCATATTTGTATTCTTCCATGTTATGGTTGGTTTTGTAAAAGCTGTTTTCCATTAAGCTTTCAAGCGGATAATATCTAACTGAATACAGAAAGTCACGACTTATTTTTGTAAATCTTAATAGGATTAGACTGCAGGGCTGTCTCATCAAATAATATAGACGGGGCGTAGGTTGGGCCTTGGCCCAACGATAAAAAAGCTGCATTTTTTGTTGGGCCAAGGCCCAACCTACACGCCAGCATTGATTAATTTGATGCGACAGCCCTGGATTAGACTGCAATTGGTGCTTTGATAGAAGGGTATGCCTCATAATTTATAATTTTGAAATCTTCATATTTGTATTCATACAAAGATGCTGGTTTGTTTTCTATTATAAGCTGAGGGGGAGATAGTGGCTCTCGGTTAAGTTGGATCTTTGCTTGTTCGATATGATTTAGATATAGGTGGCAATCTCCTCCTGTCCAAATAAATTCGCCAGATTCAAGATTACATTGCTGGGCAATCATGCAAGTTAGGAGAGAGTATGATGCAATGTTAAAAGGAACCCCTAAAAAAACATCCGCAGATCTTTGGTATAGCTGGCATGATAAGCGATTATTTATAACATAAAATTGAAACATAGTATGACATGGCGCAAGAGCCATTTTATCTAATTCTCCTACATTCCATGCATTGACAATTAATCTTCTAGAATCAGGGTTAGATTTTATTTCTGTAATAATTTTTGAAAGTTGATCGATACTTCTTCCATCAGCTGCAACCCAACTGCGCCATTGCTTGCCATAAACAGGTCCTAGGTCACCATTTTCATCTGCCCATTCATCCCAGATTTTTACGTTATTTTCATTTAGATAGCGAATATTTGTATCACCATTTAAAAACCATAATAACTCGTGAATAATACTACGTAAATGTAGTTTTTTTGTGGTTAAGAGTGGAAAGGAATTTGTTAAATCAAAGCGCATTTGATGAGCAAAGATCGATATTGTACCAGTTCCAGTTCGGTCCTCTTTTTGTGCGCCATTTTTTAATACATGCGCAAGTAGGTTAAGATATTGTTTCATGATTTTTCCGAGAATAAATGAAAAGAATTAAGCCCACAATTAGCATTATTATAGATAGCAATTGTCCCATAGTCAGCCAATTAAATGCGACAAAACCAATATTTTGATCTGGTTCGCGGAATAATTCAGATATACACCTACAAATTGCATATCCAATTAAAAAAAGAGCAGATATCATGCCTTCCGGCCGCGGTTTTCTAGCAAAAACCCAAATGACAATAAATAATAAAATTCCTTCTAAAGCAAACTCATATAATTGTGACGGATGTCTTGGAACATCTCCAGCCGCTGGGAAAATCATTGCCCAAGATACGTTTGTCACTCTCCCCCATAATTCACCATTAATAAAATTTCCGATTCTACCAGCTGCAAGACCAAGAGGAACCAAGGGTGTTATAAAGTCAGTTATATTTAAAAAACGGCGTTTAGTAACCTTAGAAAATATAAAAATTGCTAATGTAACGCCTAAAATCCCGCCGTGAAAAGACATGCCGCCTTGCCAAATTTTAAATATTTCTAGAGGATCATGCCAAAGAGTAGAAAAATTATAAAAAATCATATAACCGAGACGACCACCAATAATTACACCAAGTGCTGCGTAAAAAATTAAGTCGCTTAATTCTTCTTTGGTCCATTTTAATTGATAGAGTTTTATTCGAAATAATCCTAGTCCAAACGCCATTGAGAAGGCGAGCAGGTACATGAGGCCATACCAATGTACCTTGACTGGTCCAATTGCAAATGCTATTGGATTTATTTGGTGATAAATAATCATATTAATTTTTTCCAGCTCGAATCAAATTGCCTAAACCTTGTTCTTCTATAGCTTTTTGAAGATATAATCTAATTTCTATTGGATGCTCTAACTCTAAAATATCAGCTAAAATTTTTCTAGCGTGAGCTAAAGAGAAGTTACGAATAACCCATTTTATTCTAGGCAAACCAGCAGAGTTCATACTTAAAGTATCAAATCCCATGGCTAATAATAAAATTGCAGCTAAAGGGTCGCTTGCCATCTCCCCACAAATACTAACTTTTATTCCTGAAGCATGCCCTCCTTCAATAATTTTCATGAGAATTTTAATTATTGCAGGATGCAATGAGTCGTATAAATTAGCAACTCTAGCATTACTTCTATCAACAGCAAGCATATATTGAGTTAAATCATTTGTCCCAACAGATAAGAAATCTACTCTTTTAGCAATCTCGCGAGCTTGGATGGCTGCAGCTGGCACTTCAATCATTACTCCAATAGCTGGTTTTTCAATCTCACACCCTTCCTCTAAAAGTTCGTTATAAGCTTGGTTAATTAGGTATGATGCTTCATCTATTTCACTTAAATTCGTAATCATAGGTAGCATTATTCGTAGATTATTTAGTCCTTCATTGGCCCTCATCATGGCTCGGACTTGTAACAAAAATACATCTGGATGATCTAGTGTAACGCGAATGCCTCGCCATCCAAGATAGGGATTTTCTTCTTCATATGGAAAATAAGGCAAAGTTTTATCTCCACCAACATCTAAAGTGCGCATAGCAACTGGGCTTGGGGCAAATGCTTTTAATGTTTGTTTGTAAATTATGCATTGTTCATCTTCGGACGGAAATCTATCTCTACTCATAAATGGTACTTCAGAGCGATATAGTCCAACTCCTTCTGCTCCAACGCTCATTGACATACCTGAATCTATAGCAAGACCTGTATTAACTTGTAGAGATATTCTATGGTCATCAGTCGTTTGAGCTGGTTTATCTCTTAAGCTAATTAGGCTTTGGTTTAGTTCATCTTCTTTTTGAATGAGTTGTTTGTACTCAGATAACAGCACTTTTGATGGGGAAATAAATACATGCCCATAAAATCCATCAATAATTACGGCTCTGCGTGCTAGTTGCTCGAGTTTCAAGCCTCTAACTGCCATAATAGTTGGGACGCCCATTGCCCTTGCTAAAATAGCTACATGAGAGTTTGTTGAGCCTTTCGCTGAAACTATGCCAGCTAAATGCCCTTCTGGTACCTCAGCAAGTGCTGCTGCCGTTATTTCGTCTCCGAATAATATAGTTCTTTTGGGGTAGTCTATTTCTTCGTGTTGTGCAGATTGGAGTGCCGCTAATACTCGTCTTCCTATATCTCTAAAATCACTCGCTCTATCGCGCAGATAGTCGTCATTCATTCTTTCAAATTGCTGCACATGCCTTTTAATTACAGCAGCAAGGGCTGATTGAGCTCCTAATTTTTCTTGTCTAATTTCATTGGCAACTTCAGCACCTAAACTTTCTTGCTCAAGAATTTTTATGTATACATCAAATAAAGCATGCTCATCACTTGCGATGCTTGATTTCATTCTTTTACTTAATTTTTGCATGTTTTCGCGGGTAGCTTGCAATGCGGCATAAAAAACATCTTCTTCAGCAGCTATATCATCAACAATTATTTTAGGAACAGCGTCTATATCTGCTGGTGGATAAATAACAATCGCGGTTCCTACAGCAACTCCGGGAGAGCTGCCTACACCATTAAGTGAAATTTGGTTAGATTCAGTTACTGACTTACCATGTACATATGGTTCGGTCAGAAGAGATAATTCTCCTGTTGCTTCTGCATGAGCAATGATACCACCCAGTTGGGCTGCCAAAGTAATTAAAAATGCCTCTTCAGAATCATCAAAACACCGTTTTGTGGTTTGTTGGACAGTTAAAATTCCGTACAGTCTACGATGTTGGATTATAGGCACACCTAAAAAAGCGTTTAATTTATCTTCATTTAAGAGAGGATTGTAATGAAAATTTGGATGTTCTGTTGCACATTCAATGTTGATTGGTTCTTCTCGGCGACCAATTAGGCCGATTATCCCTTGAGTTAGTGGTATTCTAACATTAGATACTGCTTCTGGGTTTAAGCCATTTGTAGCGATTAACACATATTCTGCATGCTTGTTATCAATTAAATAAACAGAAACCGCCTCAGCATATATAGCTTTGCCTACACACTCAACTAAAGTATTTAGTGCGTCGGTAAGATGGTGTGATGTTGTTACATCTTGGACAATCTGTTTTAGAATTTTTAACATTTATGGACCATGGTTACCTTTTTTTCGCTTAATTCCAAATGGTGTTCTTCTTTTTTTAAGAAGGTATTCTAGCTCTTTTAAAGCTTGAAAATACACTTGTTTTTTAAAAAAAATTACTAAATCTGCTGGTTCTTTGTAGTCAATCCAACGCCAACTATCAAATTCCGGAGAGTTAGATAGATCTAGTCTAATTTTTTGCTCGTTGGTGACTAATCTCAGTAAAAACCATTTCTGTTTTTGACCAATAACTAAAGGCTTCGCTCCATGCCGCAAATATTGCTTTGGCAAGCGGTATTTTAGCCAGCGTTTAGTGACGCCAAGGACATCGACATCTTCTTTGTCTAAACCAACTTCTTCATTAAGTTCTCTATATAATGCTTGGATGGGAGTTTCATTATGGGCGAGACCGCCTTGAGGAAATTGCCAAGCATCTTGACCATGCCTTTTTCCCCAGAAAACTCTACCAGAATCATTAACTAGGATTATACCTACGTTCAAACGGTAGCCAAATTTATCAACTAGCATAATTTTTAATTGTTTTTAAAAGATATTTACTTGATTTTTTCATAAAACGTAAGAGTTTGGCAATAAGAAATTGTTTAGGTATAATGTGAGACTGTGTTCTGTCTGGAGTAACTTCGTGTCTACAACTATCTGGCAGAAATGTTTAGGCCTATTACAAGAAGAGTATCCTGTACAACAATTCAACACGTGGCTACGTCCACTGCAAGTTGAAATTGTTGAAGATACGCTCGTTTTGCTTGCGCCTAATCGTTTTGTCGTTGATTGGGTTAAGAAAAATTTTTACTCAAGGATTAATGAGATTATTAATCAGATTAGTCCTGATACTATTCGAAGTGTTAGTGTTGAAATAGGTAGCAGCAGTACTGTAGCTAAAGAGGAAAAAATCGAGGCTAAAGTAAAACCTATATTAGAAAATAACAAGATCGTTCGAAAAAATACCGACCACTATAAAAATAGCTATTTAAACAAAAAATTTGTTTTTGATAGTTTTGTTGAAGGAAACTCTAACCAGTTAGCAAGGGCTGCATCGTTACAAGTGGCAGATAAACCAGGCGATGCCTATAACCCTTTGTTTATATATGGAGGGGTTGGTTTAGGTAAAACCCATTTGATGCATGCGATTGGTAATTCAATCTTGAAGCAAAATCCTGATGCAAAGGTTTTATATTTGCATTCCGAGCGCTTTGTTGCGGATATGGTAAAAGCTTTGCAGACGAATGCCATTAATGAATTCAAGAGATTTTATCGCTCATTAAATGCTTTATTAATCGACGATATTCAATTTTTTGCTGGAAAAGATCGTTCGCAGGAAGAGTTTTTTCATACATTTAATGCTCTCTTAGAGGGGCAACAACAAATAATTTTAACAAGTGACCGTTACCCCAAAGAAATCGAGGGCGTTGAAGAGCGCTTAAAGTCTAGATTTGGTTGGGGATTAACAGTTGCTGTTGAGCCGCCAGAGCTTGAAACAAGAGTAGCTATTTTAGTGAGCAAGGCCTTGCAGTCAAATATTGAGCTGCCTTATGAAGTTGCGTTTTTTATTGCAAAACGAATCCGCTCAAATGTAAGAGAATTAGAAGGAGCATTGCGAAGAGTTATTGCTAATGCACATTTTACTGGTAAACCTATAACTATAGATTTTGTAAATGATGCATTGCGAGATTTACTAGCCTTACAAGATAAGTTAGTAACGATGGAAAATATTCAAAAAACAGTTGCTGATTATTATAAAGTTAAAGTGGCAGATTTGCTTTCCAAAAGACGTAGTAGGTCAATTGCTAGACCAAGGCAAATGGCAATGGCTTTAGCAAAAGAATTAACTAACCATAGTTTACCAGAGATAGGTGATACTTTTGGTGGGCGAGATCATACAACAGTTATTCATGCGTGTAGAAAGGTTAAAGAGTTGGTATTAGAAGGTGGGGAGTTTGCAGAAGATCATAAAAATTTACTGCGTATTTTATCATGCTAGGAGAGACTGATGTTTCAATTAACCACCAATAAACAAGCACTACTAACCCCTCTATTAATTGTATCAGGAGCAGTTGATAAAAAGCAGTCCATGCAGATTTTAGCTAATATATTGTTGAAATTATCAAATGGTAAATTAAGTCTTACAGCTACAGATTTAGAAATAGAGATTACAGCTCATATCCCTTGTAGTTCTGTAAAGGAAGATGGGGAGGTTACTATTCCAGCTAAAAAGATCATAGATATCGTGAAGTCACTAGAGGACGATGCCGAGATTATCTTAACTTACCAAGATAATGTTGTGGCAATAAAATCAGGTCGCTCAAAATTCAAATTAACTACTTTACCAGCCGATAATTATCCTTCATCTAAATATGATTGTAGTGAAGTGGAATTTAATATCAACACAGCATCATTAATTAGACTGCTACAGTCTACTTCATTTGCAATGGCACTGCAGGATGTAAGAGTGTATTTAAATGGGTTATTTTTAGAAATAGACAGTAAATTCATAACAGCAGTTAGCGCAGATGGTCACAGAATGGCAATTTGCCGAACTCCATGTGATTTGAGTGAGCAACATCATCGTTTATTGATTCCTAAAAAAGGTATCCAAGAGATTTTACGTTTATTAGGCAGTGTTGAAGCAGAAACAGTTTTAATTTCAGCTAGTAAAAATCACTTTAGATTAGTTACAGAGCAATATGTTTTTTCATCTAAATTAATTGAGGCTCGTTTCCCGCCATATAATAAGGCTATTCCTAAAGATCAGGAAAAGCACATTGTAATTGACAGGGATATTTTAAAGCGCGCACTTAGCCGGATTATTATTATGTCTAATGAAAAATCTAGGGCTATTTTGTTACAAATACAAGCTAATCAAATCACTTTAACTGCAACGAATCAAGAACATGAAGAAGGTGTTGAGACTCTTATAGCTGTGACAGAAGGCGAGAGCTTGGATATTGGTTTAAATGCTTCTTATTTATTAGAAGTATTAAATCACTTAGGTGAAGGATCATTGCGTTTATCATTTGACAGTGCTGATAGTAGTATTTTGGTGCAGTCGTTAAAGGATGAGCATTACTTATATATAATTATGCCAATGAAAATATGAGTTTAACTCAAATAAATATTCATAATTTAAGAAATATCAAGCAGTTAAAATTATCTTTTAATCCTAGATTTAATATTTTTCATGGAGTTAATGGTAGTGGTAAAACATCTCTACTAGAAGCAATCTATTTATTGAGTAATGGGCGTTCTTTTCGTTCACGTGAAATTGAACCAATTTTGCGTTTTAACGAGGATATGTTGACAGTATTTGCTAAATTAGGGAAAGAAGACGCAATTAGTATTCAAAAAACCAAAGCAGGATCAACGATAGTTAAATTAAATCATCAGTCGTGTAAAAGGGCTAGTGATTTGGCGAGATTTTTACCATGCCAGGTGATATACCAGGATATCTTTCAAATTATTGATGCAGGCCCAGCAATTAGGCGAAATGTTTTAGACTGGGGACTTTTTCATCAAGATAAAGGGTATAATAAATTATTAACCGCATTAAAGCAGATATTAAAGCAAAGAGGGGCTTTGTTACGACAAAAATCCCCGGCGGTAAATTTTAAACCATGGGATAATTTGTTGGTTGATATTTCTTTAGAAATTGACAAAATTAG
>MHBB01000165.1:0-4450 GCA_001803185.1 Legionellales bacterium RIFCSPHIGHO2_12_FULL_35_11 | reverse complement strand
TGTCTCTAGTTTTTCAGATGATATTAGCAAAATTAACAAACACTGCTTGTAATATTAACTATTACAGGGGTTGGGATAAGAAAGGCAGCGGGCTTGGTTTAACTGATATTTTACGAGAGCAATTGGAAAGTGATATTAGAAGACAATATACAAACTCCGGGGCGCATCAAGCTGATATTTTATTTGATTCTATCGAGTTGAAAGCAAAGTCTACGCTTTCGCGTGGCCAGCAAAAAATAATTTTAATTGCCTTAAAGCTAGCGCAATCTTATCTATTAGCGGATGAATGTGTATACTTATTTGATGATGTTGCATCAGAGTTAGATAGAAATCATTTAGGGAGGTTATTAGATCTATTACAAGAAATAAAAGGCCAATTTTTCTTTACCGCTATAGATCCACAGCAATTATTGTTTCATACAAGTTTAAATCAGGCGATGTTGTTTCCATTAGACTCCTTGCATAACCTGTAGACTTTTTCCTGCCTATGTGGTAACCAGATAGGCAGGGACTTTTTTTTCAAAGTTATTAAGCTCATTTTCTAACTTCCATTGTAAGTAAGCTTTTTGATTATTAGTAATAAATTTCAAACATTTTTTACTGGATAATATTTTACAATCTGGAATAAATACTCCAGTCTCATGATTAAGCCAAATACTTTTACCAGGTAAAAAGCTATAACTTAAGGCATTTCGATTTATATTTTTTATTGTTTTGTATGATAGCTTATATAATTTAACTGCATCTACAAATTGGCTCGTTAAATCTGTTTCAAGTATTCCTTCATCATCTGTAGATAGTACAATTGGTACATTGTGATTTAGATAATATAAAATTGGATGTTGATCTCCTTCAATAGATAAAATTAATTTGTTACTAGTTAAATTAATTTCAACTGCGATATGATTTTTAGCCATGTGTTTTAATAGATTTATATTGTTTTTTTCATAATTAATATCTGTTCCATGGCCAATCCTTTTAGCATGGCCTTGATATACTGATTGGGTAATATGGCAACAGAGATCTGATAACTTATTTGTTTTTGCATCTAATTCTCCAGCATGTAAACTAATATGTGAATTAGGATATTGAGAATGTAAAAAGTTAAAAATTTTCATATGCTTAGAGAAATCATGTTTTGCAATAAGGTCTTTTTCTGATCTAACTAAATTTACGCCAACTATATTTTCTGAATGTGCTTGAGCTAGAAATGCTGCTAGAGCTTGGGCAAAAACTTCATCAATTGGTATATCTCTAAATACGAAAGCATGAAATTTAACAGTAATTTCACACGCTGGAGAATGCGGATTTTTATTACAATTAAGTTTTTGGTTTGCACCATTTAAATAAGTATTTGTTTGGTCAATCATCCTCTTTACGCTATTTTGAAATTCTACAGAAGCTAATAATATCCGCATCTTTTCGTCTAAATCATTCGTATGCTTAATTAATTTTGCATATTTTTCTGCATTTGTAAGCATTGGCAACATAATTTCCATATACAACTCATGTTGCTCTGCTGCTCGATTAATCATGTCTGCAAGAATGTTTTGATAGTAATCTTCATAAATTGGATTGACTTTTGCAAAGACATTAAAAAAATGGTCATATCTAATTTTATAATTTGTAATTACATTTCTCATAGACCAAGCATTTATAGCTTTTTTTTGATTTTTTGGGGCTAATAAAAATTTTTTCGTTAGCATCCCACGACATTCTGAAGAAAATCTACTTATCCGCATGGTGTTAGGATCTATACAATAGTTTCCTTCTTTAGCTAGTTTAATTAAATATTCAGGATAGGCGCTGCCAGTATAGTGATAATGAAGCTCTCCACCCTTAGGCATACTTTTAAAAAAATCATGTAGCTTAACATGGTTATCTGAGATTGATTGGAGATATGAACCAATTTCGCCTGTTGATGCAAATGCATTTGTAAATAAGCAAATTAAAAATAATGCCATTATTAATTTGTTTTTTCTCATGTTACTTTTCTCGCTGAAAAATATTTATGTATGTTGATATTTTGGGTTATTTATTTAAATTGGTATATAATTATATATAATAAAGAGAGTGTTTTGGAGAGTTTTATGGCAAAGAATAAAAACGAAGATACCACTGGGAGTAAAAAAACCGAACAAAATAAAAATACAGTCGTTCCAACAAATCAGACAGATACTTGGTTTAAGAGACATCTGCCTAAGAGAATGTACGACGGTCTAGAAACTGCAAATAAGGTTCGATCTCAAGGTATGGCAGCGCTTACAGATGGAGAGCCGTCAAAGAAAAATCAACAAAAATCAGATGAGATGGATAAGACTATGGAACAGGCTGTATCACTCATAATCAGTATTAATAAATACTATAGAAAACATAAGTACCTAGAAAAAGCAGCCTTTTTAGTTGCAAATAAGACCATGTGGTGTGGAGGCAAAGCAGTTGAGGCATGCAATGAGGCATACAAAGCAGTTAAGGATAGGTTTGCTTCAGAAAAAAATAAAGGTGAGAATGTCAGTTCAGCAATAGAAAATCGGAAAAAAGATTCAGGTACTAGCGATATTGAGTTAACTAGTGTTTCTAATAAGAAAGCAAACAATATACCTGAAAATATTTCAATGAGTGGTAATACATCGAAAAGTGGTGATAATCCTGAACCAGGCGCAAATAGTAAGCTGAGTTGTTCTTGAGATATATTTAGACCTCTTCAGAAACTCTATTTCATCCTCACTGCTCCCTTGTAATAAACAAACAAACTATATGTATTTTTTTAAATCATATTGAGATTTATTTTTGTATGTGATACAATCCTAAAAAAGCAGTGGCATTCGTGGCACTGCCATTAAGTTAAGGATTTTGTCATTCCCGCGAAGGCGGGAATCTATCCATAAAGTGGCACTGTGCCTGCTTAGAAATATATTCCCGCATTCGCGGGAATGACAGTGTTTTTCTTAACTTAATGGCAGTGGGCATTCGTGGTAGAGCGTACAATCACTGCTTTTGCTAGGATAATGGGGAAAGTTTTTTATATTCTGTGCTAATTATCGTTGTATGAATTGTTAATAGACCATAATGTTTATAATTAATTTAATATTAAGTATCTTATGTCAATATTTAAAATAAGCGAAAGAACACAAAAATTATTTAAAGAAAAAATATCTTTGCAAGATACGACTAAAACTTCTGATGAGTCAGATTTATCAAAAGTTACAGCATATTTAAAATCTGTTATAACGATGGAGTCTGTTGCGAAACTAGATTATATCGATGCAAGTCTACGCTTAGCAATTCTTCGCGATCTTGCTCGACATTATAATATAAAAAAAAATGAAAAAGAGGAATTTAGCTTAAAATCAAAGTTTTTATTGTTCTTTTTTGCTTTTATGGGAATTTTTTATAATATTTGTAATGGCTACGTTGGTGCGGCATCTATTTTAACTTTGTTTATAGGAATGCCTGGTTGGGTTGTAATTTTAGTTGGGGTCGCTTTATCTATTATCTGTGTGGCTATTTTTTTAGCTGATGATCTATCTTATATAGCCAAAAATTGGCAAATCGGATTTTACAAAGACAGTTCTATGCTAGATTTGCTTGTTGAGCAAAAGCAAATTTTAAATAGTTTAACATCGAAATTAACTAGGATTCTTTCCTCTACAATATTAAATCCACAAAAAGAACAAGACAACAAAGAAATCCTCGAGTTATATGATGCTTTAAATGATCAAGATTCTCAATTAGGTTCAATTAAGAAACTTTATCAAGAAGAGTTACAAACTAAACATAGAATATCTAAAATAATTGCAGCAACACTTGCCGGTATAATTTATTTTAACTATGGCTTTTTCACTGGCCAAGCTATGGCTTATTTGATTTGTGCGGCGATAATTACACCAACAGTTGCTATTGCATCTTGGCCAATTGTTTTGGCTAGTATTATTATGGGGTTCATGGCGTTAGCTTTGTATTTGGCTACAGTTAGGGTCGATAATTTAGTTGGAGTTCCATTAGGACTAGATCCATGGAAAATAGATTCATTACCAGACGAAACGGGTGGTGATTTATCCTTGGGGGATGATAATAACTGGAGTTTGGACGAACTGCGATCTAATACGAGCCCTTCCAATTACTAATTGAAAGGTCACGCCCACGGACTCGGGCTTGTATTAGATCGCGGTTTGTCCAAACTCCAGATCCTAAGATAACTAATAATTTGTTAACATAGTTATCCACAGGATAGGAGTCAATGACAAAAGCTCCATTTTTTAAAAATTTAATAAAATCAACGAGTTATAAAAACTGCTCAAAAATTACAATTATTATCAATATTTTTATTCACAATTTATTTCGTAAACGCCCCTAAGATACAAAGAGAATAACACTGGGTGTGATTAAAACTGCGGTCAATTCAACGATGCCGTCATTGCGAGGAGCGCAGCGACGAAGCAACCCAGAG
>MHBB01000164.1 GCA_001803185.1 Legionellales bacterium RIFCSPHIGHO2_12_FULL_35_11 | reverse complement strand
TTCAGCACATTAGTCATTCTCGCTACGATCTCAACTGCTTTTTCTAGGATAAAGGCTAAAAAAACGTTATCATAATAAATATTATATTTGAATTAATATTTTTTTTAAATGCTATCTTTTAATGATTTCAAGTTATACACTGAAAAACCACATTTTTATAAATTAATTTCCGTGGTTTTATTGGTTTTAATTTCTTTGCAATTTATTAATTTTGCACGCAATTTAAATGTGGCTATGCAAACAGCGGATGCTAATGATATAAAGAAAGTTTTTCCGAGTAATTATAATAAATCTATCAGTTTGTATACGTTAAATTTACCTATTTTTGGTAAATATACGCCTAGTAAACTATCAGATCTAAATATTAAAGATTCTAGTCTGAATATTACAATTGTAGGGATCATGTTTTCTGAGAGCAATACTGACTCAGAGGTAATTTTACGTTTCCCCGATTTGATGGAGAAAAATTATAAAGTTAATGATACTCTTCCAGGAGGAGCAAAAATAAGGCATATATCAGTTGATGGAGTGATAATAAATAGAGCTGGTAATCTAGAGCGAATTAATTTGCCAAAATTAAAGTTAAACTTTCAACCTAGAAAAAGCAGTTGAGATCAGGGCCTACGCATGAATAGTTTACAATGTAAACATAAAGGAATACATGCCGTCATTGCGAGTGTTAGCGAAGCAATCCAGATCGGCATTCTAATTGAAAATCGATCTGGATTGCTTCACTTCGTTCGCAAAGACGGCATAATATTTTTCATGCGTAGGCCCTGCAGTTGAGATTGTAGCGAGAATGCTTTTTCTAGGTTCAACCACTTAAACATCTTAAATAGGAATTTAACCATGGGATTAGTTGTACGTATTGCTGCTGTTTTAATTTTAACCCTAATATTAACTGGATGTTATACGAGCAAAATAAGCCTTCATGAGGGAATTAAAAGTTTTCAAGTGCAAGATTA
The DNA here is from genome assembly GCA_001803185.1 of Legionellales bacterium RIFCSPHIGHO2_12_FULL_35_11. Classification (GTDB taxonomy): domain Bacteria; phylum Pseudomonadota; class Gammaproteobacteria; order Legionellales; family Legionellaceae; genus 2-12-FULL-35-11. Next base: position 11,816 of record MHBB01000164.1, on the reverse strand, counting down.
TAGACAGGCATTTATAAGATTAAAGCCAGAAGCTGAAAATGGAAATCCAGATGCCCAATATGCAGTTGGTTATATGTATTATTATGGGCAAGGAGTAGTTGAAGATAGAAATAAAGCTTGGTACTGGATTACCGCAGCTGCTAAGGCTGGGCAAAAAGATGCAATACAAGCTATGCAACTATTAAGAGATGGTGCTGGTAGGCCTTCCGCATAGATTTTATATATTTATTGGGAGTTCCCTAAGCTTTTCTTGTAATATTTAATTGCCTCTAATATATTATTTTGATTTTCATTTAAAATGCCTAGCTGTTTATAAGCTTCGCTGCTAGGCATTAAATGAATACTTTTTTCTAGATATTCTAAAGCTTTTCCCCATAGCCCAAGTTTTATACTACATTTACCAAGACATAAGTTTATATCAGCTGAGTTAGGATTTGGTTTTAATAAATTTTCTAAAAATTTTATTTGGATATATTCTGTAGATAGCTGACTATAAAGTTCAAATAATTTACCATCGGAAGAATTTTGCAGATCTAGATCCAATTCAGATTTTTTAATGTTTGCATTGATAATTTTTGTTAAATTTTTTCGCAAAATTTGCTCTGCTTTTTGAAGTTGTTTATTATCCATAAGATGTCTTACATAAATATAAGTAATTGCTGAATTTCGTTGTATTTCTCTAGGCATAATTTGAAATAATTTTTCAATCTCTGAGTTTTTACTTTGCTTAATTAAACTAGAAAGAGCCTCTGCATAGTATAACTGTTCTTTTTGTAAAAACTGCTCTTTAGGTATTATTTGTTCTTTTTTTAAAGTAGGTAGTATCTCAATAAGCTGAGTCCAGTCATTAATTTTTTCATATAATTGCATTAATAATTTTAAAACATACGGATGTTTTGGAGATAAATCTTGCAAATGTTTTAATGTTGCCAGTCCTTGTTCTAATTGATTATTTGCAATTTGCAGTTGCGCTTGTGTTAATTCTACTGCTATTTTTGCCTCCGGCATAGATTGCTGAGCTTCTCTTAGATAGTCGTCACGTAATTTATTATCGCCTATTTCTTGTGCAGCTCTAGCGGCAGTTAAATAATTTAATAATGGAGTGTCAGCATTTGGAAGGGCGTCAATTAAGTATTTTTCGGCTTGTTTCCAATGCCCCTCGTTAAATTCAATGAATCCCTGACGAGTTTTTAATTGTGATTTACGTGATTGACTATTTAACCGCCATTTTTTCCATGCATTGGGTAAGAAAATTATTTTAGAAATAATAGTGGTTGCTAAATAAAGTACAAAAATTACTAATAAAATTAAAATAATGGTTATAAATAGAGTTGATTCAATAGTCCAGTTATCATATGAAATTAATACATATCCTGAGTCATGCGCTAAGTATACTCCAACATAAATTGAAGCTAAGAATAATAGAAATATAAATATAAATTTTACTAACATATGATTTGACCCTTATTCTTTAGATTTATTATTAATAATTGAATTTAGCATTGTTAAGGATACGCCTATTTCAGGTTTAGGGTTTTTTATGCTATAGGATAGAAGCTCTGTTAGTTTTTCTATTACTGATTTTGTTTCTGTGGTTTCTGAAATGTATCCGCGCTTAATATTATCGAGAGCTTGTTGTATAGCTAACTCATATACTTCTTGATCTTGTTCGATAACAGCTAACTGAGCTTGCTGTAGATTTAGACGAATATTTTCAGTCAAAGTTTGTAAATACTGTGGGGTCAGGAGAAGAGAATTTAATTTGTCAGAATTATTTTTTATGATGACAATTTTACTTAGCTTTTTTAGGTTGTTTTGGAAGTGCTCTTGCCAGTCTTTGGATTTAGTTTGAATAGCATTTTCTTGTTTTACAGCTTTAAATGTTTGGGTTGATATTGATGGTAAATCTTTTTGAATCGCACTTATCGTTGATAAAATTTTGACATGGTCAACCTTATTTATTTTATTAATAGCAAGAAGCTCAGCTGCAATTTTTTGCCTTATATCGACTATTTTATCTCCAGGTATATTTTTTAACATGATATCAGCTTCTTCAAGCAATTGAGAGCTTGTTAAGTAATCATCAGTCCACTTTGCATTTATTGCTGCTAATTCTAAATAATATTTAGCTTTAAGCATCACCCAATCATTTGTTTGATACCATTTTTCTTGTATTGCTGAATTTAAAGTTTGTTTAATGTTTTTTAATTTTTGCTGAATTTCATTTGCAATTCTTTCTGAAGATTGATTAAGATTTGATTGCATCTCAACCTGGTGTATTTCTATTTGATTTAATTTTTGAGATAAATCTTTATCATGCTTGGCTAATTGGTAATTCGTATAAAATATAGACCCTGTAATTGCTAATATTATAGTTATGCTAAAGTAGGCGATTTTTACAATTACCGAAGAATAAACTGTTGTAGTGTGTTTATAAGGATTTGGACTTTCTTCAGAGGAAGTGATAGATTGATTTTCTTCTTGTTTATTATCATTTATAACTCTAGTCATTTTAGAAATCCTTCTAAAGTATTCATTATATTTCTATAATCAGATACAGTAACATCCTTAATCCCCAAAGATACAGCTTTATCTTGGAGTCGATCACTAATCACAATGCATGGTTTATTTACAAGCCAGTTCTTGGCGTTTTCTCCAAAAATATAAAAAATATTCTTAATAGCTTCAAAACTAGTAAACAGTATAATATCAACTTTATTATCATGCCATAATGAGTCAACATATTCTCTATTAATATCTGGGAGAGATCTTGAATAAACTTCAATGATTTTAAGATTTGCTCCTCTTAGGTTTAATTTTTTTTGAATAGTAACTCTTCCACCTATACCTTTAATTAATAAAATATTCTGCTGTTGAATGTTGTGCATATTAGATAATTCTAATAGTCCTTCGCTAGTTGCGATATTTGGAATATAACTTACTTTATAGCCAAAATTAGTTATCATCTTTTCTGTGTTTTGGCCAATTGCCGTTATAAAAATAGAGCTAGGTAAGGTGATTTTGTTGTTAATTAATTCTTTAAAAAAATATTTTGCTGCGTTTTGGCTTATAAATATAATTTGCTGAAAGTCATTTAAATTAGGTAAACTTTTAATCCATGATGTATCAGTTGGAGTAACTTGAATTGCAGGAAGTTCATATGCTGTGCCATTGGCGTTTTTAATAGCCATACTGGTTTCTTTAGCTTGATCTTTAGGTCTAGTATTTAAAATTGATAGCCCTGTTAAATCCATTCTGTGCTCAATAATTTCTTAGCTCCCTTGTTCATTAAAATATCAATGCATTCATCCGCAAGACTTTGGGATTTAGAAATATTACCTATGGTTTCCGCAGAAATTTCTTCTTCGCCACTAGGTGATAGAATACGAACTTTAATTGAAATCCCAGAATTTGGAGTTGTTTCACAAAATATTCCAATAGGGGTATGACAGCTACCACCAAGTTTGCCATTGATATATCTTTCAGTTATTACACACAGGGCTGTGATATCATCTTGTAGAGTAGAAATATACTTTTTAATATCTAAATCATTTTGCCTAATTTCAATCCCAAGAGCGCCTTGTCCGCAAGCTGGTAACATTATTTCTGGTTGGAGAATTTCACTTATTTCACTTTCTAAATTCATTCTTATCAAACCAGATGCAGCTAATAAAATCCCATCAAACTCATCTTTAGCTAGTTTAGCAAGACGTGTATTTATATTTCCTCTCAGTACTTTTATTTCTAAATCTGGGCGAAATTTTTTAATTTGTGATTGTCGACGAAGACTTGAGGTACCAATGATAGCTCCTTTAGGAAAATCACTGAGTTTCGAATACTTTTTAGAAACTAGAGCATCAAACGGGTTATCTCTTTTACATATTACAGGGAGAGTTAGGACTTCAGGAAGAATCGCAGGTACATCTTTCATTGAATGCACAGCTATATCAGCTTCATTCTTAAGTAGAGCTATTTCAAGTTCTTTAATAAATAGCCCTTTACCGCCTATTGATTGTAGTTTATCTTTAAGGTTTATGTCGCCGGTTGTTTGTAAAGGGATTAATTTTGTTTCTATATCAGGCCAATGTTTTTTTAGTCTGTTTGCTATATGTTCTGCTTGCCATAAAGCAAGAGGGCTTTTTCTTGTGGCGATACGAATAAGTTTTTTTACCATTAGATAAGCTTAAAATCATAAAATTGAAATTATTGCTGATAATAACATGAGGTAGGTGGTATGTTAAAGCGGGATATTACAAGAGTACACGTATTAATAGCTTCTGCAGGTGGAATGGTTGGATCTGGCTGGTTATTTAGTCCATATATTAGTGCACAGATTGCTGGCCCAAATGCGTTAATTAGCTGGGCATTAGCTGCTTTTTTCATGATTTTTATAGCTTTACCTTTATGTGAACTTGGTACCATGTTTCCTGTTTCAGGTGGAATGACTAATTATCCTAGTTTTACACATGGTCATAAAGTAGGCTTTTTATTTGCATGGATATCGTGGTTATCTTATGTTGTGATGACTCCAATTGAAATTCAGGCAATAATGCAATATACCAGTTGGTTATTTCCTTCCCTAATAGCAGATAGTACAGCAGCCCTTGGATTATCGCCGATAGGTTATGTGGTTGCTATAAGTATTATGGCTTTTGTAGTAGTACTAAACTTATTTGGAATTAAAATGCTTGCATATTGTAATACTTATGCAAGCATTGTTAAATATATTATGCCAATCATCGCTATTGTTACATTAATCTATTTGAATCCAACTGCAAAAAACATAGAGTTAAGCTTATTTAAACCAACTACTTGGTCGCATATTTTTTCAGCTTTGTCGATAGGTGGAATTGCTTTTGCTTTCACAGGATTTCAAAATGGTTTGATGTTGGCAGGAGAGGTTAAGAATCCAAAGGCAGATATTCCAATTGCAATTTTAGGATCTATCTGTATAGCTTTTACTTTGTATTTTCTTTTACAGTGGAGTTTTTTGGTTGCTGTGCCTATAAAATATTTGCAAAATGGTTGGTCGAATTTAAGTTTTCCAGGGCAAAATAGTCCATTAGTTGGCTTGTCTATGTTAGTTGGTCTTTCTTGGGTTGCGACATTGTTAATGTTTGATGCAATTTTATCGCCATTTGGTACAGGATTAATTTATACTGCAGCCACCTCAAGAATAGTGTATGGGATGGCGATGAATAATCATATTCCTAGGTGGTTTGCAGCTGAAAATAGATTTCAAATCCCATATGTAACGTTAATTGCTAATTTTTTAGTGGGAGCATTTTCATTTTTACCATTTCCAGGATGGCAAAAAATGGTAGCATTTTTATCATCTTGCAGCATATTGTCTTACGGAATTGGCCCTATTTGTTTATTAGCAATGCGCAAATTACAGCCGAATCGAGTACGGCCATTTAAATTATATGCTGCAAAGATTATTTGTTATAGCGCATTTTATTTTTGTAACTTGATGTTATATTGGTGTAGTTTTGAAATATTATGGAAATTAAATTTAGCCATTTTAATTGGATATATTGTAAACGCCGCTTGTCATCAAGAAAATATTTTTAAGTTCGAGCCTAGCGTATATTGGTTTGCTGGATATATGTTTTTATTATTAGCATTGTCGTATGTCGGAACCTTTGGAGGGATTGGTGTTTTAAAATTCCCTTGGGATATAGCTTCTCTTTTACCATTTAGTATTTTAATTTTATATTCTTCTCAATTAGTTCTGGTAAAAAAATATGTAAATATGGGTGAAGAAGAAATTACTGATTATGTAGATCCTAAATTAAGTAGTAAAGTAGGGGCATGTTAAGGGAACTAATTATTCGTAACCATTCACCACGAAGCATAAAACTCGCATTTTATTGCATATTGGGTATAAAATAGTGGTTTAAATACTAATGTTGAAATCATGTATAAACCTTTACCTTTATTTATTGGGTTACGCTATACGCGGTCGCGAAAAAAAAATCATTTTGTTTCATTCATTTCTTTTAGTTCTATGCTTGGAATAAGTATGGGAGTAATGGTATTAATCACAGTATTATCAGTAATGAATGGATTTGATAAAGAAATACATAATAGATTTTTTGGAATGGCTCCAGAAATTACTATTTCAGAACAAGATGATGTATTAACCAATTATCAGCAAGTGGAAAGAAAGTTAGCTAAAAATAAAAATATATTGGCTATAGCACCGTATGTATCCGGTCAAGGATTAGCAACTTACGACGGACAAGTACTTTCTGTTATGCTAACTGGAATAGCAATTGATGAAGAGAATGCAATAACTAATTTGCAAGATAAGTTGTTAGTTGGGTCATTAGCTGATTTAAAAAATTTCAATATTATTTTGGGAAGAAGTCTTGCTGATAATCTTGGGGTAATGGTTGGCGATAAAATAACTATAATGATTCCCAGGGCTACAATTACTCTTGCTGGCATGGAGCCTAGATTTAAAAGATTTACCGTATCAGGAATTTTCTCAGCAGGCAGTGGATTCAACTTTGATAATAAATTGGCTTTTGTTAATTTACATGATGCTCAAAAATTAATGCAGATCAATAAAGATGATGTGTCTGGGTTAAAAGTAAAAATTTCTGAGGTGTATAAAGCCCCTGAAATTTCCATGGAAATTTCCGAAAAGCTAGGTGAAGGATACCGTGTTGGAAATTGGACAGAATCTTTCGGTGCATTTTTTGAAGCTATTAAGATGGAAAAGACGATGATGTTTTTAATCCTTTTATTAATAATAGCTGTTGCCGCATTTAACTTAGTTTCTTCTTTGGTTATGGTTGTTAATGATAAGCAATCAGAAATTGCAATTCTTAGAACAATTGGAGCAAAACCACGAACAATTCTTTGGGTGTTTATTGTGCAGGGAATGATGGTCGGGGTTATTGGTACTGGGTTTGGGTTAATTGGTGGAATTTTCTTAGCTCATTATGCAACCGAAATTGTTGCATTTATTCAGGCTATTTTTGGTGTGCGTATTTTATCTTCCAGTATTTATTTTGTTGATTATTTACCATCAAAAATTCTATTTAAAGATATTTGGCAAGTTAGTACTGCTGCATTGTTGATGAGTTTTTTAGCAACAATTTACCCAGCATGGCGAGCATCAAAAACAGTTATAGCCGAGGCTTTACATTATGAATAATATAATTATTGAGTCAATTAATTTATCAAAGTTTTATAATGATGGAGCTGGGATTGTAAATGTATTAGATAATGTTCAGTTTGCTTTATCAGCAGGAGATAAAATAGCAATTATTGGCTCATCTGGATCGGGAAAAAGTACGCTTTTACATCTTTTAGGTGGATTAGATAAGCCATCAAGTGGAGATGTATTAATTAATGGCCAAAGTTTTCAAAGTTTAAAAGAAAATGAGCGATGTGTACTTCGTAATCAGCAACTTGGTTTTGTTTATCAATTCCATCATTTATTACCAGAGTTTTCTGCTCTTGAGAATGTTGCCATGCCTTTATTAATGAAAAAATTACCAATTCATGATGTTACTCAAAAATCTCAAGAAATGTTAATAAAGGTAGGTTTAAAGGACAGAATGCACCATAAAGTTGCGCAACTTTCAGGTGGAGAAAGAGCAAGAGTTGCAATTGCTAGAGCATTAGTGCACAAACCAGCATGCGTGCTAGCTGATGAACCTACTGGTAATTTAGATGAGTCAACAGCGATGATGATTTTGGATTTAATGTTAGAAATAAATGCTGAAGTAAAAACTGCTCTGATAATTGTGACCCATGATAAAAAAATAGCGAGCAAAATGAGTAAAATTTTGACATTGAAAGATAAAAAATTACATTTTTAATGTTTTTAGTAGTTAGCATGCCCAGGGGTTCTTGGAAATGGTATAACATCGCGTAAATTATTTACGCCGGTTACATAGCTAACTAGCCTATCTAATCCAAGTCCAAATCCAGCGTGCGGGACAGTGCCATATCTTCTTAAATCTAAATACCAATTATATCTTTCTTTATCTAAGTTTTCTTCGAGCATTTTGCGCTCCAAATAATCAAATCTTTCTTCACGCTGACTTCCGCCGATTATTTCACCGATCCCTGGTGCTAAAACATCCATGGCTGCTACGGTTTTATTGTCATCATTTAAGCGCATATAAAAGCTCTTAATTTCAGCAGGATAATTAGTAATGATAACTGGCTTTTTATATAGTTCTTCACAAATATATCGTTCATGCTCTGATTGTAAATCAAGGCCCCATTTGACTGGATAATCAAATTTTTTGTTTGACTTTTCAAGGAGACTGATAGCTTCAGTGTATGTAATAGTTACAAAATCTGTATTAATCAGATCTTCTAATCGCTGAATTACACCGTTACAAACATATTTATCAAAAAATTCCATGTCATCTGGATGCTCAACCAAGACAGATTTACAAATATATCTCAGAAAATCTTGGCTTAATTTACAGATATCATCTAGAGTTGCAAATGCGAGCTCAGGTTCTATCATCCAGAATTCAGCTAAATGACGGCTGGTGTTAGAATTTTCAGCTCGAAAAGTAGGTCCAAAAGTATATACTTTTGAAAGCGCTAAACAATAAGCTTCAACGTTTAGTTGGCCTGATACAGTAAGGTAAGCCTCTTTTCCAAAAAAATCACTCGAAAAGTCAGTAATATTTTTTCCATTTACTAGATCTAAAGTGCTAACACGAAATAAGTCGCCAGCTCCTTCACAGTTATTTGATGTGATTATTGGAGTTTGTACCCATAAATATCCATGTTCATTGAAATATCTATGAGTAGCTTGCGATAACGAGTTTCTAACTCTTGCAATAGCTCCAATTGTGTTTGTTCTAGGTCGTAAATGTGCTACTTCTCTAAGAAATTCTAAAGTATGTCTTTTTGCTGAAACTGGGTATGTATCAGGATTTTCGACAAGACCAACTACCTCTATAGATTTAACTTGAATTTCAAAATCTTGCCCACCTCCTTGAGATGCTACTAGTTCTCCAATTCCAATAATTGAACATCCTGCTGTGAGTTGCAATATTTCAGAATCATAATTATTTAATGTATTTGGTGCAATTAATTGAATTGGGGAATGACAAGAACCATCATGCAAATTTATAAATGAAATTCCAGCTTTTGAATCGCGTCTGGTTTTAACCCATCCTTGCACACATACTTCTGTTCCAGGAGCTACCTTACCAAAAAGACAATCTTTGATACTATATATTTTTGTCATTATTAAAGCCTGCTATAAAATTTATAATAAATGTGCATTTTATACTTACATTAAAGCCAATACAATCCTACATTTCGCTATAGTTTGGTCCACCACCACCTTCAGGCGCTGTCCAGACTATATTTTGCCGAGGATCTTTAATGTCGCAAGTCTTACAATGTAGACAATTTTGAAAGTTAATTTGCAGATGAGGTTTTTTATTGTTAAAAACAATTTCATATACGCCCGCAGGGCAGTATCTGGTTTCAGGTGATGAATAATCATTATAGTTAACATCTATAGCTAATGATTTATCTCTTAAATGCAGGTGGCAAGGTTGATTTTCATCATGATAAGTATTTGAAAGATATACAGAAGATAAGAGATCAAATGTCAGTGTACCATCTGGTTTTGGGTAGGCAATTTTTTTACTTGAATTACTAAAAGTAATTCTATCAAAATCATTATGGTTTCTAAATGTCCAAGGAGATTTGCCGCGAGAAATGTAAGTTTCAAAAGCAGCATTAATCAGGCCTGAAAATAAGCCGAATTTGAAACCTGGCCTGATATTTCTAACTTTATATAAATCTTGAATTACCCACGATTTCGTCATTTCATTTGAGTAGGCAACATTTTCAACTAAGTCAGTTTGAATATGCTTGTACGTGGTTTTAGCGGCTATGATTCCAGAAGCAATTGCAGCATGTATCCCCTTTATTTTAGCGACATTTAAAAATCCCGCGCTATCACCAATAATTATTCCTCCAGGAAAACTTAGTTTTGGGATAGATTGGTATCCTCCTTCATTTAGAGCTTTAGCACCATATTCAATTCTTTTGCCATTTTTTAACAGTTCGGCAATTAATGGGTGAGTTTTAAATTTTTGGAACTCCGAAAAGGTATTCAACCAAGGATTTTTATAATCTAATCCGATAACTAGGCCTAATGCAATCTTATTATTTGGAAGATGATAAATGAAGCTACCGCCATAAGTATTATTCTCAAGTGGCCAACCAACAGTGTGCACAACAGTACCTGTTTTATGATTTTCTTGAGGAATCTCCCATATTTCTTTGAGGCCAATTGCATAAGTTTGTGGATCGGCATTAATTCGAAGATCATATTTATGCATTAATTGTTCACTTAATTGCCCCCTACAACCTTCAGCAAATATAGTATGTTTTGCGTGAATATGCATGCCTGGCTGAAAGTTAGCTGTTTTATTACCATTTTTATCTATACCCATATCACCTGTAATAACGCCTTTAACAACATGATTATTATCAAATATTATTTTTGCTGCAGGGAATCCTGGATAAATTTCACATCCTAAGGCTTCCGCTTCTTGTCCTAGAAATTTAACTAGCTCACCAAGGCTAATTATATAGTTGCCATGATTAGCCATCGGTTTAGGAGTTGGTAATCGAAAATGCTTGTTTTTTGAGAGGAAATAGAAATAATCTTCTGTTACTTCAGAAAGTAATGGGGCTTTAGTATAAGTGGATGGTAGTAGCTCCGTTAAAGATTTAGGGTCTAACACTGCTCCGGATAATGAATGAGCTCCTAATTGAGATGCTTTTTCTAAAATACAGACTTTGATAGAATTATTTTCATTAATGGCTAATTGTTTTAAATGAATCGCTGTTGCTAATCCTGCTGGTCCTGCGCCAATTATAAGAACATCATATTCCATTATTTCTTGTTCCACATCCTCTCCTTAATAAATGAAATCCTAAGTTATAAACTCGATTATGAAAAACTACCTAAAAGAAATTACCATATTTATTGGCTTCGATCATTCTCGCTACGAGCTCAACTGCTTTTTCTAGGATTATACTGCATATGAGTTTTGAGAATAAAGGATAATAAATTCATGCCAACGATCAGTGCAGTAGGCATTCGTAGTTTTTCTTAACTTAATGGCAGTGATTCGTAGTAAAGCTCAACTGCTTTTTCTAGGTTTATGAAGGTATGGATCTTGACAGTTCATATTTTTGAGGATCAATTTAGGAAAACCATCGTTGCAATTAAAATAAATTATAGGTAATAATTAAGTTCTATTGAAATATTAAAGGATTAAATATTATGGAAACGCCAATTTTGTATTCTTTAGCATTATCTCAGTTTTTTGGTTTATTTTTGTTAGTGGTTGCTATTGTTGGTGCATCTAGGCCTGAATATTATAGAAAAGTTTTTGCTTCTGTGAAGGATGATAATCCAATTATTATGTTAACAGCGACCTGTGGAATGCTATTAGGAATAGTTTTAATTGGTAGTCATTTAGTTTATGGATTTAATCGTAGATTTTATGTAACAATTTTTTCTTGGTTTGTTTTTATTAATTCAATTTTTTGGTTAATGATGCCAGAAAAATTAATGGCAATTACTAAAAAGATTACGAAAGGCAAAGGCTATTATGCTGCTATATTATTTATTGCTTTCACTGGTTTTTGGTTTTTATTTAGAGGCGGGGAGCAGTTTATATTGAAATAGGGTCATTAGACCCTATTCTTTCACGGCTGTCCCATCTTAATTTGATTTGATTTTTGTCGCTTGGCACGATATGCTCCCTTCTCCCACAAGTGGGAGAAGGGCTGGGGAT
>MHBB01000163.1 GCA_001803185.1 Legionellales bacterium RIFCSPHIGHO2_12_FULL_35_11 | reverse complement strand
TAATGTTTTCCTCTGGTGATACTACGTTGATGAAATAAATGAGTCCTTCCAATAACGCGGTGTGCAACGCACATTAAAATCCCCCTATATTTTCCCTCGTCAAATAAACGAGGAAATACATGACGGACAACCTAAACGCATTAACCTTACCCACTGAAAACATTGAAGCAGTCAAGCAACAATTTTTGCTTTGGCGAAGTCTAGATGAAAATAAAGGTTGTATTCCTGAATCACTCTGGGAGAAGGTTAAATATCACACGACAAGTTATATCGCTAAATCACTGGGAATTAGCTATCAACCAATTCGATCAAAAATGACTGGCATGCAAACCAAAACAGAGAATGAAGATTTTGTTTCATTGACAGTGTCGTCAATCACTCATAACAAACTCAAATTGGCCAACACGCACCCAATGCAAATTACACTAAAAAATGAAGAATGATTGTAACCTTACACCTGTTCTGCGTAACCCTGCTTTCAGTCATTAAATTTTAAATTTTCTGTTCAGTTCTAGTTTCAGTCTTAATTTTTTCAAGTGTCTCTTCATAATAGTTCCATAGCAATCAATTGGCAGATGATTCTTTAACTCGATCAGCATTTTTTTTGTAAGGAAATTACCGTTTCATATAGCTTTACGTGGTCAATTTTAATATCGCGAATAGCGACAGAAGTATTTTGCTTGGCTCACGTAGGATAAAGGCCAATCTATCGAATAAATTTCCGCTTCACTTGGGCGCCGTGTCGTGAATTGTCAACCTTAGCAAGGTAAACGCGCCCGCCACGCTTTATTTTACAGATAAAACGTATTTTATGCTTCCTGTGAAGAGTTAGTGTAGTGGTCAAAATTTCAAAAGATTCAGGTAAGTACATTTTCATTAATATGTATTAATGTATCAATTAAAAGTATGGATATTAGAAGCTTTGATTTTATTGTCATAAGTTATCATCATTATTTTTTTTAGAGTCTCTTATGTTCCCAAGTGTATGTAGTATTTCATTTTCAAGTTCTCTTGGATCAGGAAGTTTGCCTATTAGATTTTTGGGTAACACTTTTGATAGCGATAATTCTGCAACGCCAATCGGGCGAGTTGTTTCTGGTAAAATGTAATCTACTTCAACATCATTTCTATCAGTGCATAAAATAATACCGATCGAATTATTTTCGTGTGGCAACTTCACTTTTTCATCAAGGAGCTTAAGATAAAGATTCATTTTTCCTGCATATTCTGCTTTGAATCGACACATTTTGAGCTCGACAGCCACCATAGATTGAGTAATGCGATTAAAGAACAATAAGTCTATTCGATAGGTGTTATCACCGGCACTTAAAGGATATTGGTTACCCATAAAACTAAATCCTTTGCCAAGCATCATAAGAACGTCTTTAATGCGACGAACCATATCATTTTCAATCTCTCTTTCAAGTAAGGTTGTTGTTAGAGCTAGTGCTTCTGTTGTTTCAAAAAAATAACTGCTTTTTAGCATATTTTCTGCTTTTGCAGCTTGGACTTCTGGTAATGTAATATTGAAGTTATGTTTTTTGTCTTGTAAAAAACCACGTTCAAACGCTTTTGATGAGATCTGAGCTGATATAACGTCGCGGTTGCACATCGAATCAGCAGCCATTTTTAAATAAAAAAGCCTTGCTTCAGAGTTGCTAATTTTTGTCATTATGACGATATTTGTTCTCCAGCTTACTTCCTTTGCTATATCCAGTAACTTTGGATGTTGGCTGTACTCGTTATAAAATTTTCGCATATAAGAAAGATTTCTTGCAGAAAAGCCTGAGTTATTCGGAAATGTAATTGCGAGGTCTTGTGAAAATTTCTCTAATACTGATTTTCCCCAGTCATGTTTTTTGGTATTTTCATCTATTATTTTTCCTAGATTTAGTCTTACCTCCATGCTGATACGATTGGCAGCACGTAAGAATTTTTCTTGTGCTTGGGTTATGAGCTCTTTAGCTTGATTCAGCGCATCTAAATACCCGTGCGAGCTTTTTATTTTATTTGACATATTGGGTCCTTGGGTGAACTTTTCGCAGCGCCCGCTGCGAAAAGTTTTCTCTTAGCCTGCAAGGATTGGGTAACTTTTCGCAGCGGGTGCTGCAGAGTGTGGTTTTCACCATATTATATTAATTGATATTAAACAAGAGGATATGATTCACCCACTAAGGGAAAGACTATTGGACTTATTGAGGTGGCTGCGGACGAAAAAGACATTTTTGCCAAAGAGGAAAGAGGGCTTCAGTACGAACTGTTTGGAGTGATTGAGCGGACATCGCATATCAATTGGGCACGCACTGCTTGCCCAATCTGGTAAACTGTTTGATTTGTTGGTATTGGTGGCGACAGTACACACTATCGCTACTAAAATAAGATAATGGAGCGAGTGAAGTTAATTTTAAAATTGTTTCCCATTACTTCTTCTCTTAATGAAAAACAACAATAGTAAATATCTACTCTATTTTTTCAAAGGCCCTATGTCATGCCAAACACTGTTTAATGTCGTATAAGCCATCTTCTAGCTTAGTTCTTGTAACACTTGAAACATCGTGTTGAAAATGGTTAAAAGTCGAGGAATATCAATATCGTCTAATAATTGACAGTTATACGAAATAACGCCTAAGCAAGGTGCTTTAATACATTGTTGCAAAGTTTTAATATTTTCTTTTATTAATAACGTTTCAGGGTTTAAACAATTAGCAAACCATCCTATAAAAGGTACGGATT
>MHBB01000162.1 GCA_001803185.1 Legionellales bacterium RIFCSPHIGHO2_12_FULL_35_11 | reverse complement strand
GAATAGTCAGTTGGGAATAATACTCTTTGTTTCTCTCAAGCCACCAATCACCTTCCAATAACGAATATTTATAAAATTCATTGGATGATTCTCTATCTGCAATACTCATTGCGTGCCGCTGTAAACTATCACCCACCAGAATCACACAATTCTTAAAAGCACTGTTTACCAAGCGTATAGTAGATAAAAATTTTTCCCCCTCATGAATTTCTTGCCCAACGCTGATCGTCAACAAACACGTTGAATTTTTAAAAATATCTTTATATTTTTCTGGACATTTAAAAACCGATTTAATACCAGGCATAAACATTGTTCTTAATCATGATGATTTCCTAACATTTCAAAACAAAAAATTGATTGCTTCATGAAATGAAGGTACCCGTATTTTAATCTACGAAATAATTTATTTTACCAAATCCCTAAGTGTTTTTAAATGATCGAATCCTGAAAGCAACCTTAATTTTCTTGCGTAGTTTTTTACTCAGGAAGGGGATAATTTAATGGGGACACCCCCGATTGAACTTTGCATAAGCTTTGGTAGGAGCCGGCTGTAAAAATCTGAGCTTCGATTTATGCTCTACAATATGAGCCATTTTATTAGAAATGTCATCTGCGTGGTTAATAAGTTCCTCTGTAGAATGGTATATTTGCAACTGTTTTCGTATAACCTGTTCTAATATCGAACTTTTTATGGGATTTGTCAGAGGACTTGTTAAGGCGAGCACTATTTTAGTGAGATGTTGATTCGCTAAGGCATGCTGACCTATCATTTTTTTAATACACGCTGCATTCTCTAAAAAATGCACTAATTTTAAACAAGGATTGTCAATCCAGTCAATCAGTTTTTCTGTAACCCCCAATCCTCTTCGACTATGGTGACCGCTGTCCAATGTTGAAATGTTCACTGTACCGTTTGTCCTAACGTTACCAAATCTTACTTCAGAAACAGTGGCTCCTTTTAAGTTTGGAATATATTTTATTGCTCCCGCAAGAATACCTTGACCATACTGTTGTTTCTCTTCTTCCGTCACCAACCCATCCATTAAATGAGTCAAAGACTGCGGGAAATCACACTCCGTACTATACTCCACATTAGTAACAGGCTCATAAGTAATAAAAGCGGTATTATCGCTCATATTAGTGAATGCACAATGAGGCCCAAAACAAAAAAACATATGATTAACAGGCCCACTTTTTTCAAAATTGGGAGGTAATTTTATTTGCGCTATTGCTTTTACTCGATTAGTCCGTGAATTGGGTGGCATAAAAATACCTACTTTGCGATTAATAGAATCAATGTTATGCCACGACGAGTTAATAATGAAATCAGCATGCATTTTTTCATTTTTATTACTGCATTTTCGCAAAAATTCTAAATCAAATCCGGTATCATCTTCACTCTGTTTTACATCGATGACTTCAGTATTTTTATATACCGTTATTTGAGAATGATGCTCAACCAAATGAGTGATATGTTCTTTAAAGATTGGCCAATTCAGTACTTGCTCAGCTGTTTCAAACCCTGCCACAACAATTTCTTCATTGACCCACTGACTATATTCAGTCTTTGACAAAGGACGACAAAATACATCTGCGGGCCCTAATACTTCATTGCTGGGATCCTCAGAGATCAGTTTGATATATTCTTTTCGCAGATTGTCATATACCGTGGTAATGTGATCGAGAGAAAATGAAGAATCTTTAACGACAAAATAACGAGTTCTCCGGTACGGATGCATTTCTGGCAAATCTTTCGCCAAAATAAAGTCTCGATATTTTTTGATGAAATGAATCGTTGTTTTTAAACAATGCAATGCTGTTTCACTATCAGCATAATGAAAGCCGAGCCCAAGACGGCAGGGAGTGGTATCGCTCGATCCACTGAGTAAATACTCTTTGCGTTCTATTAATGTGACAGGATAGCCCGCGTCGGCTAACTCCAATGCTGCCCCACACCCACCGACACCACCGCCGATAATCACAAACGCCATCGATCAATCCTTACCTTCAATGCAGGTATCCGTGCGATTTTTACCTAATATCTGATATTGAAAATAGCGTCAATCCATGAAGTCAAAAGCGATTCTTACCTGTATCATTTTAGTACCTAGTTTCAGTGTCAGACAGAGTAACAAATCCCTAAGTGTTTTTAAATGATCGAATCCTGAAGGTAGCCTTAATTTTCTTGCGTAGTTTTTTTGCTCAGGAAGGTGTGACTTCAAGGAGGAAATGGGAGTTGATCGGTTGACCCTCACATTTAATTAAAAATAACAAACCCCTAAGTGTTTTTAAATGAACAAATACTTAAGGTGAGTTTAATTACAATCTGCTACTGAGACAAAGTTTGCATTTCCAGCGCTTGGTTGGCTTTGCGCAGGACAAAATGATGAACATGCTGTA
>MHBB01000161.1 GCA_001803185.1 Legionellales bacterium RIFCSPHIGHO2_12_FULL_35_11 | reverse complement strand
TTTTAGATCACCAATAGGTACCTTTTCAAATCGACGACCCCAATTTAATCGATGGTCTTCAAAGAACAAGAAGTGCATGCTGCTAAAGCAGCACCAGATCTTATTGCAATACTTCCTAAAGCTGATTACAGCATTACAGATAAAGGGTATGACAGTGAGGAAATCCGTGAGCAAATCAGAAAAAAATCATCCACCCCAATTATCCCCAGAAAGAAAAATTCTAAAACTGGGAACGCTGATATTGATTGGTGTTTGTACAAATATCGCCATTTAGTTGCGGTGGGCTGAATTGTAAACACACCCTAGGACCCCGAGCCCGCGCTCCATGCGCGGGACGTTAAATAACCAAATCACGGCTCTAGGATGCTGGTGATTTGTTGACAGATATCAAATGGATTTTAAAGATCAATGTTTCATTTGGACCAATTGGACCGCCAACACTTCTAGATCCATAAGCCAAAACAGATGGCACATAAATTTCCCACGTTGATCCTGATGGCATTAATTGCAATATTTCTACCCACCCAGGAATAACCTGAGACACTTTGAACGTCGCCGGTTTGCCGGTTTTATCTGTACTATCAAATATTTGACCATTTATTAAACTGCCAGTGTATTCAACGGTAACAGTATCGTCCTTCATAGGCTTAATTCCAGCGCCTGGTGTAATAATTTTGTATTGCAGACCACTGGCTAATGTCACTACTCCAGTTTGGGTTTTATTTTGGTTGAGAAATTGCTCGCCTTTAGCTTTATTGTCATCGGCAACTTTAGTAAATTCGGCTTGACGTTTAGCAATCAGATCATGTTGGAATTTATTTAAAACATCTTTCATTTGTGGCTCCGTAAGTAATAATTGACCACCATTTATCCCATCTTGGAGCCCTTTTGTCATAGCGCTAGGATTGATTTCAATCCCTTGTTTTTTAAAATTTTTGCCAAGATCAGCCCCGATACTATAGGAAAGTTTATCAGTATCAGTAGTTAATGATATCAAATCTTGCGCAGTTGTTGTTGATGATACGGCTAAACTGATGATAGTAGCCGCGATCAATCTAATTTTCATAAATTATCCCCTTTTATAATTAAATTACCAGTCCTGTTATTTACAACTTCGAATAATGATTTTAATAAACTAAATTTAAGTTGCTCCAATAATTTAGAATTATCTATTATAGCTTGATTTATTTCAATTTCTATTCCTACGTATGATATATCATGAAATAATTTGCGCATAGCAGTGGTTAACCCGTCACTGGTTCCGCGATACGGGTAATTAAGACGAGTTTTAAAACCAAATGATTGAAGTAGGTGTTGCCATGTATGACTGAATTGTTTTTCATTATCTCGGCGAGGGTCATAGAGTAATCCAATATCAGCGGTACGTGGTTTGTCATGTAGAATCGGGGTAAAACTATGTTGTGATAAATGCAGCACCAATTGATACTCTTGAAGATAACTGCGAATTTGCTGTTCTATGGATGCTCTGTAAGGGGTATAATACGTGGTTATGATTTGCTGCTTATTCTCTGACGAGAGTTGCTGCGTGAACTCCGAAAAGCATTTGCGATTATGTAAACTGCGATTACAATCAATTAAAAGTCTTGATGTTTGGGCATAAAAAACTTCACATGGTAAGTTATATCTAACATTTTTATATAAAAACTCCGCTATATCTAACGCACCCTTGTCAAAACCATAGTGAGAATTTAATTTGGCTGCGTGCTGTGCAAAAAGCGATGCATATGTTAAAGGAATAAAATTATTGGCATGTTCACAGCTGATTATGATAGCTAAATTATTATATGACATTTAGTTGTTGATTATGTAATAAACACATAGTTAATTGATTATAAATACGCGCTAAACTAGAATGCGATTGATTTCGATTAACCGCGCGCAATAAGCGGTCGCTGAGATTACCCTGACTTAAAATCTTTTCTAAAGCTAGTTGACTACGACAATCTAGCTTTGAACTTACTTTTTCTAAAAGCTGTTCCCATACTGTGCGACAATGAGTTGCTGCTTTGGTTAATTGCCATTGTCGCTGCAATTCCGCATCTTCAGTATATACCCCTAATCCAAATTTAATGGTCTGCTGATACAGTGCATATAATTTTTCGGTTGCGCATGGATGGTCGAGTAAGTATTCTGGATTTTGCAACCAATGCTGAAGGATCGCAAAAATTGCATTAGCTATGGCAATATCCGCATTCACGCATTCTTGTGAATCAATTATACGGATTTCGATAGCGCCACAATCTGGTTTCGGGATTGCTCCACGTGAATTTAACCAAGAAAATTGCAAAATTCCATCTGGATCAAACGGTTTAATATCATTAAACATTGGATTTAAAATAGTGTTCTGATATTCTGCAAGGGATCGAATAAACTCTGGGATAATTCGACCGCTAATTGATGGGATTTTTTGTTGATTACTACCATAAAAATGCAAGCGTGTATCCTGCATTCCAGTAATTTTACCTTCCAAAAAAGGGCTGCTCGCACTAATTGCAGGTAATAATGGCAACAGAATACGTATAGCGGAGTGTAGATGAAAAAATTCTTGATCATTTGCAAACGGTAAATTCACATGCATACTCTGTAAGTTCGACCAACCGTGACCATTGCAATTAAAAATTGCATCATATTGTCGATAAATATCATGGTTATCATATAGCCACCGTCTGGTTTCACGATATGGATTCATCCATGGGTGAGAGGCGGAAGGAAGTAGCGTTAAATTATGAATCTTTAATAATGGTTGCAAAGCTTCAATTGTTTTTTGAAACTGTTGGGCTAAATTGGCGCATGGATGTTGCGGTATATGATTTTTTAATTCGATAACATGCAGCACCAGTTCATTACTAATAGTTATTTGATCCAAGATCGCCGCAT
>MHBB01000160.1:1841-4516 GCA_001803185.1 Legionellales bacterium RIFCSPHIGHO2_12_FULL_35_11 | reverse complement strand
CGACTCGATGTAAAAAAACCCCGCCTCTTAACACTGATGTTTTTAAGCGCATTTGCGCAGATGGGTGCGGTGTTAATGATGCCAGCTTTACCTGAAATTTCTGCACATTTTGGTATCCATACGAGCACCACACAATTGGCAGTCACTTTCTTTCTATTGGGTTATGCCTTTGGACAATTGATTTATGGCCCACTCGCCAATCGATTTGGCAGAAAAAAAGCGATTCATGTTGGCATTGTGATTGCAACGATGGGTTCTATTTTTAGTATTATGTCATCCCCACTAGAATCATTTCATCTATTGGTTTGGGGACGATTTTTTGAAGCCGTAGGCAGTAGTGCTGGATTAGCTGTTAGCATTGCAATGATCAATGATTTTTATTTTGCAGAAGATGCCAGACGTATCATGGGATTACTCATGATCGCATTTGCCATTATTCCCGGATTAGCCATTGCAATTGGTGGTGTTCTGGTACAATTTATCCATTGGCAATCATGTTTCTATTTTCTATTACTCTATGGTCTCATGCTCATCATTCCAACGATGCTATTACCAGAAACCAATTTAGTTCCAGATATAAGCGCATTAAAATTTGATCATCTATTAAAAAATTATTTTAAGCATTTCAAAATTAAAAAGCTGATTGGTTTTGCATTGTTACCAGGATTTTCAGGCGCTTGTGTTTATGTATTCGGTGCAGAAGGGCCTTTTATTGGCATCCATTTATTGCATGTTCCACCGGCTATTTATGGTATTTTGGCATTAACACCCTATTTTGGTACACTGTTGGGCAGTATTGTGGTTGTTCGTCTATCCAAAATCAATCCATTGTCAGTGATTAAAATTGCCTTTTGTTTCGAATTAATAGCATCTGTCATTATATTTATTTTATTTGCATTACATTTTATCTCACTTGCCACTATGTTAATTCCAATGGGATTTTTTTGTTTTGGTACTCCACTCATTGCTGCTACTTGTGTTTCATTAGCGATGCAACAAACTGAAGACAAATCGAATGGCTCTGCCGTTTTGAATTTTACGTCACTTTGTGTGCCAGTTTTGATGACATTTTTACTCACGGCTATTCATTCACAACAAGCGATCGTGATGCCAATTATCTTTTTAATTGGGATGACATTAATGGCAAGTAGTTTTTTCTGGACGACTCGTTAATTAATTTCCAATGCTTCTTTGGTTTCATTTAAATCATAAATAGACCGCATATCTGTTAGCAATCCGTTTTCAACTGTACCAATCACAGTTTCATACACATGCTGGTCATTACGCGTATGATACTGCAACACAATAGCAAACTGTTTTCCACTGTCATCTTTGTATTTAATCAATGGATCAAAGTGCGTGATTTTTGAAAGCGCTGCTTTTTTATATTCAGTGGGGTCTTCGAATTGTTTAATAAAATCATTTTTATTGGCTTTCTTCCAAAATGGTGAATTAAATTCGAAATTCTCGGAAAGCATTTGGATATTTAATTTTCCAGTGACTAACCAGGTTTCAACATCATTAATAATTTCATCGATTGTGTACATAGGCACCTCATCATTTTCTAATTTTTTGCCAGTTTCGTAAACTTCAAAACAAGTGCCGCTAGCGTCAAACCAACACATCCCAAATAAATAGGCACTGCTGGACTTAAATCCGCTGCAAATCCGCTCATCAATGATGTGATACCAAACGATAAAGCGCTCACAGAATTAGTAATGCCCATCACCCAACCCTGCTCTTCTGCGCTTACTTGATTTGAAAAAATC
The DNA here is from genome assembly GCA_001803185.1 of Legionellales bacterium RIFCSPHIGHO2_12_FULL_35_11. GTDB lineage: Bacteria > Pseudomonadota > Gammaproteobacteria > Legionellales > Legionellaceae > 2-12-FULL-35-11. The sequence continues at coordinate 2,747 of MHBB01000160.1, read as the reverse complement.
GTGATTAACAGTGAATACAGTAATGCAACACTCATGCCAATTAAGACTGCGCCGATCCAAATTATTATTTGTATATGCGCTATCGCTGTGATTAAGCACAAAAATGCGGCAATCAATAGATTGGTGATAACCGCGCTTTTTAAATTAAATCGCTTGGCAACGGGATTGACCAAAAACCCAAAGCCAATGCTAAATCCAACAGCTAACACAGCAATAAAAAAGGATACTTCTGATGCGGTGTAATGAAAGCGTCGCAATAGAAATTGTGATACAAACGTAAAATATTCTGACCACCCTGCTGTTTCAATTAATAATACCAATGACAACAGTCGAATTGATTTTGACTTAAACGCTTCAATAAAAATTTGAATGGCATAATGCAAGCGAATTTTTATTTTTTTAGTGCGTATGAAAGTCTCATGAAATAAGAAATACAAAAGAACACAATTTAAAAACGATAAGATACCTGCAAAATAGAGTGGCGTTGCAAAGTTAAACCAAGACGCTAAACTGTTATTGGATAAAACACCGCCCATAATGGGGCCTAATACAAATCCAACAGAGACGGCCAATAAAACATAACCGATATTTCGTGCGCGATTCTCTGGTGCACTCACATCAATGATCGCAGCCTGTGCAATCGGTTGACTACCTGCCGTAAATCCAGCTATGACACGTCCGAGAATTAAAAAAACAATGCTGTGAAATCCAATGGCGATCGCTGAAATTAAATAACCTAATGTTGCACCAATTAAACAAATCATCAGCGATTTTTTGCGGCCCATCGCATCCGATAAATCACCCAGCATGGCGGAGCCAAAAAACCACGCGATCATATAAATGCCGATCGTCACACCGTAAATTAGTTCACGTAAAAAGTTAGATGTGTCGCCAGGTAAAAAATGC
>MHBB01000160.1:1529-1639 GCA_001803185.1 Legionellales bacterium RIFCSPHIGHO2_12_FULL_35_11 | reverse complement strand
TGCGGTGGATGTTGTGACATCAAACAAATGGCCAATGCGGCACGAATGCGCTCTCCACCGCTTAAATCACTGCCTTTCTTTTGCGCATCTTTATTTCGAAATTGGAATTC
>MHBB01000160.1:0-1466 GCA_001803185.1 Legionellales bacterium RIFCSPHIGHO2_12_FULL_35_11 | reverse complement strand
CAACGTTAAATTTGCATCTAAAAAACTTAAATCTTGATCAAGGTATGCAATATGCTCAACGCCGATTCTAATTTTTCCAGATAATTGTGTTAAATCATTTCTAATTAATTTAATTAAAGTTGATTTTCCAGTTCCGTTTTCACCCGATATCGCAATACGCTCTGGACCTGTTATACATAAATTAAAATCGTGTATTAAAAAATCAGTTTGCGCTTCATATTTAAAAAACAAATTCTCTATTTCTAAAACAATTTTTCCATTAGGCACCTTTGTTGCATCAAGTGATCCTGTTATTTGATTTTTGATTTCAACTTTTTCACGAATTTCTGACACTATTTTTAAATTTTCAGAAATTATCTTTTCTTCTTTCATCGATGCGCGTGATTTTGATTGATCACTTTTGTCCTTCTTAAAACCCATGGTAAATTTATCTAATTTTTCTGGACCTGATTTTTTTCCACGACTTGCCGACTGATCATGCTTTTCTTTATTTTTTTGTATGCTGCTTTTAACTTGGCTAATCGTTCGTTTTGCTTGATCAAATTCTCTTTCTAATGCCGCTAATTCAATATCTTTCTGGTGACGATAAAAATCATAATTACCACCATATACCTGAATTCCTTTTGTCGTAATTTCGATAATACGATCCATTTTATTTAACAATGTTCGATCATGACTCACTACAATAACTCCATTACGACATTCATCAATGTAATGATATAAAATTTCACGAGATTCTTTATCTAAATTATTGGTAGGCTCATCAAATAAAATAAAATCCGCCTGGAAAATGAGAATCTTAGCTAATAATATTTTTGTTTTTTGACCACCACTTAATGATGAGAATAATGCATTCATATTTATGTCAGATAAATTAAAATGCTTCATCGCGGATTCAATGCGACTTTCAATGTCCCATTGATCTGAAATAATCTCAAAATCGTGATCTGAAAAATCACCGGAATTTACACGATGCAATGCAGTAATTATTTTAGAAACAGATAACACGTCACCCACAGTCGCATTCTCTGCAATAGCGGCATGTGTTTGCGGAATCGAAAGCTGTGAACCACTACAAACTACCGACCCGTTATCAGGCGCAAGCTCGCCGCTTAATAATTTCAGCAACGTGGTTTTTCCAACACCATTGTCGCCAACAATGCCATATTTCAATGCTTCAAATGACAAGCAAATATTGCATAATGAAACGGCGGTGTTTGAGAGGTGGAATGATAGATTGTTTACAATGATACGAGGTGCTAATGACATAATTAATCTCTTTTTTGCGATTCAACTTATTGAATATCTGCATAAAAGGATTAATTTCTCACTGGCGTAAAACCTCGTTGGTTGGATAAAAATGAATTATATGCTGAAAATACCCCTAAAATCAACCCTAAGTCTTGTCCAACGCAAGATGAGGCTGAAATCGACACGTGTTTCCAACGCAAAATGAGTCTGAAAAT
>MHBB01000159.1 GCA_001803185.1 Legionellales bacterium RIFCSPHIGHO2_12_FULL_35_11 | reverse complement strand
TATGTTAACAATCCGTCCATTGGTAACATTAATTTTGAGGCAACGAAAAAACCCTTCGGTAACATTCACTTATGAGGCAACTGGTGCATTATTTGTCATGAACTCAAGGAAGCAATTGCATCTCTATATTGCTGGGTGTCTTTAGGTTGAACAAAAAAATTACTATAAAAATATAATCCAACAACACCAACCACCCCTACAGATGTAGCAATTAAACCTGCCATTTGTAAGCAAGAAACAATATTTGCACTTAATAATAAAATAAGCGTAATTTGCGGAATAAGAAAATTAATACTGACTAAAGTTAAAATCCCTAGCAAAAACAACGCTATGCTTAGCTTAAATAATACATTTAAAAAAACTTGCATCATCATGCTATTATTGTCTACGTTAGATTCTGGAATTATTATTTGTGAATTTATACCGTTTCTTTGATGTTCATGAGAAGGAGAAGAAGATGCACTTTCAGAACTAGGAGTTACTGGACCCATAACAGAACTTTTTAGTTTTTCTAAAATGTTCTGCTCACTATCAGCTGTATTTTTCTTAAATGCATTACTAGTTAAAATTGACTTATTACTATATATACTGTCTCCTAATTTCGTCACTCTATCATTATATGAATAATTTTCTGGTGGTATTTGTTCGGATAATTTTAATAATACTAATTTAATCTCAGGAGAAGAGTATTTGTCTACTGAAACAACGCCATTTAGATGAAATAAAGATTGTAAAATTACTTTTCTTTTTTCATCTAGCCTGTCTAAACATTTAACTGAATAGCTATTACCATCTTCTGTTAATAAATAGGATTCATCTTTTCTAACTAATCTATCAAAAAGCACTAAGTTCCTAATTATAGGTAAAAATTCAAATTGAGCTTGAAGAAATTTATTTAACGAGTCTTTTGTATTTTTAGATATTTTAAGCTTTTCTTTAGATATCTCTAACTTATCTAAAAAGCTAAGCCTATAACATGAACCTCCTGAGGCAAAACTATCATTGATACCTTGTACTTGAATATTTGGATCACCTAAATTGTCTTCTTTAAAAAGAAGATTTATCCCATGTGACTCTATTGTAAACGTAACTAACATTATGAAATATTCTTTTGCAGAACTAGAGATATTTATTTTTCTTTCAATAGGGGATAAAAAATTTTTATCAATATCCTTTAAACACTCAATTATTTTATTATAAATTTCACTGGGATTTTTTTTTAAATTTAAAAAATGCAACCGGTTATAAGAACTTAAATGGGAATAAATAACTAGAAAATTTATTATTGTAGATGGTAAGTTGAATGATAATCCATTAAATGGAATTTCATTATTTATTGCATAAGAATTTATTTCATCTAAAACACTCCTGTCTTCATTTAACCATAAATTCATATTAATTATATGACTAGCTAAATTATCAATAGTTGACTGCTGGTCTTCTTGGTACAATAATTTTCCAAGCATTTTACAGGCTAATTTTGATAATTCAAACGAGCTATTGATTATTTCATCTAATTTTAAATTATTTATTCTTTGCTGAGCATACGCTTTTTGCAAAATTCCTAAATGATCTGATAGTATACGCAAAGTTTTCTCAAATCTTTGATACAAATAAATATATTCTCGATATTTTCCAAGGGGATTTTCAGAAAAAAGCATCCGCATTTGCATTATGATAGTTCTAAATTTGACACATAAGTTTTCTGCTTCTTCATCCGTTAGTGGTTTCCTTGTAGTGGGGCTAATTGGATGCAACAAATGTAATGCTATATTGGTAACTGACATAACTAACATAATAGTCACATTTCTTTTTTGAATATCTGACTCAAAAAGCAAAACTCTATCTAATGACTTCAATACTTCATTTTTATAAAATTTTACTTCAGTTGAGATAAAATAAAATAACCCTTGCCTTGCTTCATCAATATTTCGACCATCATCTTGTGAACGATCTGGGATCTCCGCAAGTAAACACTCAGTGTTTGCATACACTGAATAAACATTTTCTTTAATAATTGTTGAAGACATGAAATATTTAATCGTCTTTTCTTTTTCTCTTTTTTCCAAACCAGAATATAAATATAACAATGCGTATAGTTTGTTATTTTTTTCTCCTTCTAAAGCGTTAATAAACGCATTTAAATACCTTTCATGATAAGATAGTTGTTTTTCTTCTGTAGGAATGAAATATACAGAGGTGAAATTATTCAGGGTGCGCTTTAAGCGATCAAGCTCTTTATCTCTTTCGTCTATTGATTTTTTGATTGTTATACATGCTAAAGCTACAAAGGCACCAGTTGCAAGAACAGCCGTGCTGACCAATTGAGCATTACTAGACGGGCTACTTGAAATTAAACCATTTAAATTTCCTTGGATCATTGCGGTTGGATCTTGGGCTCCTGCATCATGGCTTGTCTCAGCTAAAACTAGTCTTAGTGCCTCTTGCGGACTTAGCATATGTTAATCTCCCTTATTAACTACCAACTTTAAAGTTGGACGACCGGCACGTCTAGGGACTTCTTTGCTCTTCCGATACACTTCAAAAATCCTATATGCTTCGTCAGTTTCGCTGTCAATTAACTCAACATCCACTCCAGTTTCATCTAACAAGGTAACTGATAAGTGCATCTCCCTAAACCCTTCAATTTTATATCTTTTGTTAAGCATGTCGATAATACCTAACAAACTTTCTGTAGCTTCGCTACTATCATGCCTGCCATGAAAAATAATTTCCATATGTTACCCCTGTTATTTTATAAATTTAACTGATTTACTTTTTCTAGGTTTATCGACCTAACAAGGATTTTCTTGAGGTTTAAACAAAAAATAAGGCTTATCGACGTAAACGCCTCCTCCGCCAGAACAATGGCACCTCCCAGTTGCCTCATAAGTGAATGTTACCGAAGGGTCTTTTCATTGCCTCAA
>MHBB01000158.1 GCA_001803185.1 Legionellales bacterium RIFCSPHIGHO2_12_FULL_35_11 | reverse complement strand
GTCGGTAACATTAGTTATGAGGCAACGAATCAAAAATTTCCTACTTTCGGTAACATTTGTTTTGAGGCAATTCGCTTCATCCGATCAAGCTTCTGGTCCAGCGTGTGCTGTGATATAATCAGATGATGACGGATTTAAGCCTCGTTAATTTTGTTTTTTTAAGTATTTTATTAAATATAAATTATTATTTTTTGGCGATCCAAAAAATCTATATAAAATCATTGGCACAAATAAAGCAGATAAACCTATGCAAAAAGAAAGCTTGTATATTTTGTCTGTAGAAAATACTAAAAACATCAAACATCCGGATATAAGAAATATTGCAATTATCCCTGTATATGGTGATCCTGGAGTTTTATATTTTAATACTGAATCGCTAATTTCTGATAAACGTAATTTTTTTCTAAATTTAATTTGTGCTAAACAAATTGATATCCAAACAATAGAGCCAGTAAAACCAGATACTAATAGTAGGGCGATATATAGAGTTGACTCACTAAAAAAATAACTAACACCTAGCACAAGCCATATAGCCAATAGGGTCACTACCCCTGCATTTTGTGGAACGTAGTTGTTATTTAGTTTAGTAAGTTGCTCTGGAGCCATGCCATTTGTTGCAAGACAATTTAATGCTCTAATTATTCCATAAAAACCTGTGCTTGCGCATGAAACTGCTGATATAAGTGTAACTAAACTAATGGCAATTCCAGCCCATTTTAAACCATAAAAATTTAAAGCATCGGCAAAAACTGAATTAGTAATGTTTGCTTTGTAATAGGGGAATATAACAACTAAACATAAAATCGGAATAATATAGGTCAAACATATTTTTATACTTATACTTTTAATGGCTTTTGGTAGCATATTTTCTGGGTCTAATAATTCGCCAGCAGCCAAACTAATTATTTCCATACCTTGAAAATTAACAAGCATTAAAGCCATTGCTGCTAAAACTGAGGTTATACCATTTGGTAAAATTCCACCTTGGTCTAAAAGATACTTAGTGCCAATAATTTCGCTAGGTCTAGTTCCATGAATTACTCCAAAAAATATCAATACAGCAGTGATAGAAAAAACAATCAGGGCACTAACTTTTATAATGGCTAACCATGAGCCAATTTCACCAAAAGTCCCAACTTTAGCAAAATTTATCCAAGATACCAGTAAGCCAAATCCTACAGCCCAAAAGTAGGCATTTACGCCAGTAAAATATTGCATAATAATACCGGCAGCTAGACATTCTGCTGGGATACATGCAACCCAACTAATCCAATATGCCCATCCAACACCACAGGCAAAAGTAGGTGAAATAAACTCTGTAGAGTAATTTATAAAAGATCCAGTTACAGGAAATGCTACAGTTAGCTCTCCTAAACATAGCATGGTTAAATAAACTATTAATCCTCCAAAAATATAAGCAAAAAAAATAGATGGACCAACATTAGCAATCACAGCGCCAGTGCTTAAAAAGAATCCTGACCCAACAATACCGCCTAACGCTATTAATTGTATGTGCCGAGCTTTTAGTGCTCTTTTGTAATTTGTTTTATAGTTTTCTGCCATATTTCAAATATCTCTTATGCTGGACTTTATGACTTTTTAAAGACATGTTCTAAAATGCGTCTTTGCGAACAAAGTGAAGCAATCTAGAGCCATTAAACGTCACTAGATTGCTTCACTTTGTTCGCAAAGACGACAATTTAAGTGCTTTTTGAAAAATCCATAAAGTCCAGTTATGTTAAGCTAAGTTATTAAGCAAGCTACTTATTTCAGTAATTATTTTGCTATGTTCTTCTGATTCCAAAGTAAATCGTAGTTTAGTTGGTCCTTCTAGTCTATATTTAGTACTATGCATTTGAATTAATTTTATTAATTCAAATGAGTTTATATGCGGTTTTTCATCAAACTCAATAGTTCCTTTACTATTTGCTGCAGATATTTTTATTATACCCATTTTAACAGCTTGAAATTTAAGTTCGGTAACTGCGAATAATAACTTAACTTGTTCAGGAAGCAACCCATATCTATCAATTAATTCAATTTGTAAATCATGTAATTGTGATTTATTAGTGGCATTAGAAATTCTTTTGTACATTATCAGCCTATAATGAACATCAGAAATATATGTATCAGGAATAATAGCCGGCATCCTTAAGTCAATTTCTGGTCCATTATTAATTGGAAATGATAATTCTGGAGTTTTATTTGATTTAAGTGAATGAACAGCTCTATTTAACATTTCTATGTATAAATTAAATCCTATGGCATGCATATTACCGCTTTGTCCATCTCCTAGAAGTTCTCCAGCACCACGAATTTCCATGTCTAGAGTTGCCAAAGTAAATCCTGCGCCCAGATCTTCAAAGGATACGATGGCTTCTAATCTTTTTTTAGCATCTTCAGTTATTAATTTGCTATTTGGTGAAAGTAAATAAGCATAGGCTTGATGATGAGAGCGACCGACTCTTCCGCGTAATTGGTGAAGCTGAGCTAAGCCAAACTTATCAGCTCTATCAATTATTATTGTATTAGCTGTTGGAATATCTATGCCTGTTTCAATAATTGTAGTACAAACTAGTACATTAAATTTATGATGATAAAAATCAGACATAATTCTTTCTAAATCTGATTCACGCATTTGTCCATGAGCATACCTAATGGTTGCTTCAGGAATTAATTCCTGTAGTTCTATACAAATTTTTTCAATTGTTTGTACATTATTATGTAGAAAAAATACCTGTCCGCCACGGAAAGTTTCACGTAATATGGCTTCTTTAATAATGATATTATTATGCTCTTGCCAAAAAGTTTTAATAGCAAGTCTTTTAGCAGGAGGTGAAGCTATAAGCGATATATCTCTAATACCTGACATGGACATATTTAATGTTCTAGGAATAGGGGTGGCTGTCATGCAAAGTACATCAATATGGGCGCGCAGGGCTTTCATATGATCTTTTTGTTTAACACCAAATCTATGTTCTTCATCTATAATTAGCAAGCCAAGATTTTTAAACTTAATATTTTTTTGAAAAAGCTTGTGAGTGCCAATAATAATGTCAATTTTACCATTTTCAATAGATTCAATTACTTTATTTGCTTCTTTGCTAGTTCTAAATCTAGATAAAAGATCTACATTAATTGGAAAATCCACGAATCTCTCTCTAAACGTTTCATAGTGTTGTCCGGCTAATAGGGTAGTTGGAGCTAAGATGCAGACTTGTTTGTTATTCTGTGCGGCTATAAATGCAGCTCGCATAGCTACTTCTGTTTTTCCGAACCCAACGTCACCACAGATTAATCGGTCCATTGGTTTTGGATTTTGCATATCTTTTATTATTTCATCTATTGCTTTAAGTTGATCATCTGTTTCTGTGAAAGTAAATCCATTGATAAATCGTTGATATTCTTTAGAATTATATTCATATTGAAATCCAGTACTAGCCTCTCTTTTAGCATAAATTTCAAGTAGTTCTATTGCTACATCATTTATTTTTTCTAATGCTTTGTTTTTTTCTTTGGTCCAAGTTGTACTCCCAAGTTTATGGAGAGGAGCATGATCAGCGTCTGCACCAGTATATCTACTTATTAGATGTAAAGATGTGACAGGTACGTAGATTTTGGCATCATCAGCATAAGCTAAAATCAAAAATTCATTAGTATCATTGTCAAAAGTTTGCAATCCTAGATATCGGCCAACACCAAATTGAATATGAACAACAGGTGCTCCTATTCGTAATTCAACTAAATCTCTTATTATAACGTCAGGGTCTATAACTTTTGCATTAGACTTTCTTCGAATTACAGTCGCTTGTTCACCAAAAAGTTGTGATTCTGTAATAATAGTTATTGATTTATTATTGATCTTGAATCCTTGACCAATTGAACCAATAGTAATATTTACTTTGTTATTTGAGCATAAAAATTTATGCCATGATTCTATTTTTTGTGGATTTATGCTACTTTGTTTCAATATTTCAAGTAACATTTCTTGACGCCCAGCACTTTCAGCAACTATTAAAAATTTGTGTTCTGAATTTAATATTTCTTTTGCTAAGTTGCTTAGTGGTTCATTGGATTTTCTGTTTATAGGAAATGATTTAGCACTTGATATATCAAAGTTAAAATTTGCAGGCTTCTCTATAATATGGGTCTCAAAAAACTTTAATTGTTTAAACTTACCTATAAATGCTGATAGTTCATTTGGAGGAATAAAGCAGCGAGTTGGTGGCAAAATAGGTCTTGTTATATCATCAGCAAGTTGTTCGTACCGAGTTTTAACTTCACCCCAAAATTGATTAGCACTGTCTTCAATATTAGCTATACGACATATATGCGCATCATCTGTTAAATAGTCAAAAATAGAAGATGATTTTTCAAAAAATAGTGGCAAGTAATATTCAATTCCGTTAATAACTTTACCTTTACTTACCGCCTCATATATTGGAGATTTAGTTGGATCTGTATGAAATTCATTTCTAAATGCATTTCTAAATGTCCCAATTCCATCTTCAGTTAATGGAAATTCTCTAGCTGGAAGTATAGATATTTTCTTAACTTTATTTATAGTTAATTGTGAGTCAGGATCGAAATATCGCAAACTTTCTATTTCGTTATCAAACAGTTCAATCCTTACAGGAAGAAAAGAACCCATAGGAAATAAATCTATTATCGAACCTCGGACAGAAAATTCTCCATGCTCTAAAACTGTATTGACTGCGTAGTAGCCTGAGTTCTGTAACGACAATCTAAAAGAATTAATGTCTAAATTTTGTGAACATGAAAATACTAAACTATGCATGTTTAAAAATTCGGGTGGACAAATTTGGTGCATTATTGTAGATGCAGCGGCTATTATTATTATATTTTCAGAATTTATCTTTTTATTTGATTTAGATCCGTGCTTTTCATTTAGTTTTGCAAATTTGATATTTGCAATTTTAGTTAAAATTTTTAGTCTTTCTGAAATAATGTCTTGGTGTGGTGAAAACTGATCATAAGGTAATGTTTCCCAATCAGGAAATAATAAAATTTCTTGTTTATTTGAATCTTGAAAAAATTGAATCTCATTTAGTAGCTGATATGCTGATAAATTATCTGGGGGAATCAAAAGTTTAACACCAGAGTTTGAATCGCAGTACTCAGCTAGCGCCAAAGAAAGACTGCCACCACATAATTGACCATAGCCTTGTTTTTGATATTTACTTTCAGGAAATGAAAAAATATTATGCATTTTCACTTGTAAATTTTAAAATATTCCGAAGTATACCTTTAGATAAGCTATTACTCAATGGGTTTGTTTTTATGATCCTAGAAAAAGCAGTTGAGATCTACTACTAATCCTGATAATAAACCAAATAAATGCCCTTCCCAAGATATGCCTTTTTTGCCAGGAAATATAGAAAGAAATATACCAGCAAAGTAGTAAACACAGATAATTCCTAAAATTATAGCTGTAATTGTACCTTGGTTATATATGTTACTTATTAAAAGACCCCAATACCCTGTTATTAATCCGCTTGCACCCACATGAATCCCGGGTTTTGCAAACAACCAAGTTAAGAATCCGCTAATAAGGATTATGTAAATACTAACATTTAGATAATAATAAATACCGTTCATTAAAATAAAATCACTAAGAATAATTATTGGGATAGTATTAAAAAATAAATGATTAAAATCAGCGTGTAAAAAAGGAGAGCATATTATTCCCGGAATACCTAAAATATGCCGAGGAATAATCCCAAGATATAATAATTTTTTCCCTAGGATTAAATTTAGAAAATATGCTCCCCAAAGCACTGAAAATATTTGTAATAGATAAGGTAAATTATGTTTAGTATTAGCAACTATAATATTTAAACTGCTTGCTAATTCATTTAACATTTAACACCTATCTAATCTATAATACATCACGTTTCTTTTCGCCTGTATAGAATTGTCTTGGACGGCCAATTTTGAAAGGACCAGAAGTCATTTCCATCCAATGGGAAATCCAGCCAACAGTTCTAGCTAAGGCAAAAATTACTGTAAACATATTTGGTGGAATACCAATTGCACTTAAAGTTATGCCTGAATAAAAATCAACATTTGGATAAAGTTTCTTTTCAATAAAATAATCATCTTCTAATGCAATTTGCTCTAGTTGCATGGCTAATTTAAATAATGGCTCATCTTTCGCACCGACAGCGTTTAGAACTTTATGACAAGTATCGCGCATTACCTTTGCTCTAGGATCGTAATTTTTATAAACACGATGGCCAAATCCCATTAGTCTAAATGGGTCGTCTTTGTCTTTAGCTCTTTTTATAAAGTGACCTATTTTATCAATATCTCCTATTTCTTTAAGCATATTTAGGCATGCTTCATTTGCTCCACCATGAGCTGGACCCCAAAGAGCACCAATTCCAGCTGAAATACAAGCAAATGGATTAGCTCCAGTTGAGCCTGCTAAACGAACAGTAGATGTAGATGCATTTTGTTCATGATCTGCATGTAAAATAAAAATGGTATCAATAGCTTTTACTAAAATAGGATTTGGAGTTATCTCTTCAGAAGGAACGCCAAACATCATGTGTAAGAAATTTTCAGAATATGACATTTTATTCTGCGGATACATGTATGGCATGCCGGTTGAATATTTATAGCTCATAGCAGCAAGGGTTGGCATTTTAGCAATTATTCGAAGTGCGGAAGTGTATCTGTCAGCCTCGTTGGTAAGGTCCATAGATTCATGATAAAAAGCAGAAAGCGCTCCAACTATACCTACCATTATAGCCATTGGATGAGCGTCACGTCTAAAACCATTTAAAAATTGATACATCTGTTGATGGACCATTGTGTGGTTATTAATTAATTTTTTAAATGAATCTTGTTCTTGGCTATTAGGTAATTCGCCATTTAACAATAAGTAACAAACATCTAAAAATGATTTTTTGTTTGCTAATTGTTCAATTGGATAACCACGATATAAAAGTATTCCTTTTTCACCATCTATATAAGTAATTTTTGATTCACAAGAAGCAGTCGACATAAAACCAGGATCAAAAGTGTAGTGTTTAGTAGCAGCAAGAGACCCTATATCAATTACATCACAACCAAGACTTGGAGTATATATTGGTAAACTTATCTCATCTAAGCCATTGATTTTCAAGCTCGCTTTTTTATCACTCATATTAAGTCCTATTTTTTAATTAATTTTTAAACTGGACTTTATGACTTTTTCAAAAAGCACTCGAAATTGTCGTCTTTGCTAGCGATAGTGAAGCAATCTAGTGACGTTTAAGGGCTCTAGATTACTTCACTATCGCTCGCAAAGACGCATTTTAGAACATGTCTTTAAAAAGTCATAAAGTCCAGTTAAAGGCTAACTCTTGTACAAATTAAGGTATAGCAGAAAAAATTTATTATGCAATATATAGAAATGATTAAGCTACGTCAAACTTTATAACCTGATTCGATGAAGAAGAGATCTTGAATTTTTTATTATTAAGTGCTAGGGTTCATAATTACCTTAAACAATGGAGATTATTGTGAGATTAGCTAGTTTACTAACGGCTGGTGCGTTGGTTGCCAGTATGAATGCAACGGTTGTTAAAGCAGATACAGCTTCTGTAACTCCTTTACAAAAAAAACAATTTGAAACAATCATTCATGATTATTTAGTCTCTAATCCTGAAGTTTTAGTTGAAGCATCTCAAGTTTTACAGAAAAAACAAGAAGATGCTATGCAAAGGGATTCTAAGTTTGCAATAGCTAAGAACGCAAATGAGTTATTGATGGGTGATTTGTCAGTTGCTGGAAATGCTAAGGGCAATGTAACTTTAGTAGAGTTTTTTGATTACCAATGTATTCATTGCAAAAAGATGGAAATTGTTGTTGATAGTTTAGTCAATAAAAATAAAGATTTACGTGTTGTTTATAAAGAGTTTCCTATTTTTGGTAAAGAATCAGAAATTGCTTCAAAAGCAGCAATGGCTGCGGCTATGCAAGGAAAGTATGCTAATTTACAAGCAGCTTTATTGCAAGTAAAAGGCCGTTTAGATGAAAACAAAATTATGGAAATTGCTAAGCAAACTGGATTGGACATGAATAAGCTAAAATCTGACATGGCTAGCAGTAAAGTTAGCGAAGTTTTAAAAAGCAATCGTGATTTAGCTGAAAAAATTCATTTAATGGGAACTCCTGCTTTTATAGTAATGGCTACTCCAGATGGAAATTATAAAACAGGTAGTGAGTCTGCATTCATACCTGGCGCGGCTAGCGAGTCTTCATTGCAAGATTTGATAAATAAAGCTAAGCAAGGATAATTTTATTGATGTCGTAGTTAAGAAGTCTGATGTGGAAAATTGTATAATGAATAAGCCTAGTTCGTTTCAAGATATTATCTTAACACTGCAACAGTTTTGGGCTGAGAAGGGTTGTACTATTTTGCAACCTATAGACATGGAAGTAGGAGCTGGTACATTTCATCCGGCGACATTTTTAAAAGCAGTAGGACCAAAACCTTGGGCTGCGGCTTATGTACAGCCATCAAGACGACCTACAGATGGCAGATATGGACAGAATCCAAATCGTATTCAACATTATTATCAGTTTCAAGTTGTTTTAAAGCCATCACCTTTAGATATTCAAGAACAATATTTAGATTCATTACGAGCATTAGGCGTTGATCCATTGCTAGATGACATTAGGTTTGTTGAAGATAACTGGGAATCACCAACCTTAGGAGCATGGGGTCTGGGTTGGGAAGTATGGCAAAACGGGATGGAAGTCTCGCAGTTTACTTATTTTCAGCAAGTTGGTGGTATGGCGTGTAAACCAGTTACTGGTGAATTAACATATGGCTTAGAGCGGCTCGCTATGTCATTGTTGAATGTTGAAAGTTTTTTTGATATGCCATGGGCTAGTACTTTGCATGGAATAGTAACCTATGGCGATGTTTTTTATCAAAATGAAGTACAGCAGTCAGCATATAACTTTGAATTTGCTGATATTGATAATTTGTTATCCCAATTTAATTTTTGTGAAAAAGAAGTTAATAAACTAGTTGCTTTAAATTTACCTTTGCCAGCTTATGAAATGGTTATTAAAGCTTCGCATATTTTTAATTTATTAGATGCAAGAGGCGCTATTTCAGTAACTGAACGCCAACGATATATATTACGTGTTCGAGATTTATCTAGGGCTGTTGTTAAATCATATTACGAAGGTCATTGCCAGTAGGTGTGTTGTGAAATCAGAGAATTTTTTATTTGAATTAGGTGTAGAAGAATTACCGTCGCATGCGGTGAAATTTCTTTCAGAAGAACTTGCCAAAAATATCAGTGCAGGTTTTAAGAGTGCTGAAATAAAGCATGGTACGGTTCATGCTTATGGTTCTCCGCGTAGGATTGCTGTTGTAATTAAATATGTCTCAGAAATAACCGTTGGTCAAAAAATCACCAAAAAAGGTCCATCAATTGAATCATCAATAGATGCAAATAATAACCCAAGTAAATCTCTTTTAGGATTTGCTAAATCTTGTGGAGTGACATTAGCTGAATTATCCAAATTAGAAACAGATAAAGGTCAATGGTGGATTTATGAGTCTGAAGAAAAACCACTAAAGACAGAAGAATTATTATTACCTATTGTTAAAAAATCAGTAGCAGAATTACCTATCCAGAAAGTAATGACTTGGGGAGAAGGTGGATATCAATTTAGCCGACCTGTACATTGGGCTGTTATGATGTTTGGAAAAAATATCATTGATGGTGAAATTTTTGGATTAAAATTAGGTAATGATACTTTTGGTCATCGTTTTCACCATCCATCTGCAATAGCAATATCTGCGCCAGAAAATTATGAAGCTCAATTGATTAAAGGAAAGGTAATTGCTGATTTTGCAGAAAGAAGAGAAATAATTCGTCAGCAAATAGAACAAATTGCCTTTGATAATCAATTGGTTGCAATTATTCCGGATAGTTTATTGGAAGAAGTGACATCAATTGTTGAGTGGCCAAAGGCTGTGTTAGCAAGTTTTGATGCTAAATTTTTAAACGTTCCAGAAGAAGCATTAATAGAATCTATGCAGCATCATCAAAAATGTTTTGCATTGAGAGATAGTCATGGAAAATTATCACCATATTTTATTTTTGTAACAAATATTGAAAGTAAAAATTTAGCTAAAGTAATTGTTGGTAATGAAAAAGTAATGCGGGCACGTTTAAGTGATGGGGCTTTTTTCTTTGAACAAGATAAAAAAGATGCATTGATTGCTCATTTAAAAGAAATGGAAAAGGTTGTTTTTCATGCAAAACTTGGAAGTTTAGCAGATAAAACAAAGCGTATGATAAAGATAATGGATTTTTTAGCAAATGCTTTGAATTTAGACTCAGTAAAGGCAAAACGCGCAACAGAATTAGCTAAATGTGATTTGCTAACAGGTATGGTAGGTGAATTTCCAGAATTACAAGGATTAATGGGTTATTACTATGCAAAGCATGATAATGAAGCAGAGGAAGTAGCTGTTGCAATACGAGATCACTATTTGCCAAAGTTTGCAGCTGATAATTTACCAGAAGATAATTTAAGTAAAGCTTTGTCGTTGGCTGATAGGATAGATACTATTGTAGGTTTGTTTGCTAGTGGTCAAAAACCAACAGGGGTAAAAGATCCATTTAAGTTACGTAGACATGCATTAGCCATTGCTAGAGTATTAATTACCTTGTCTAGTAATATTAGCTTAACTGATTTGATATCTAGAGCTATTGATGCTTATGATGAAATAATCCCGGGCAATAGCAAAGAGATTATTGAGCCATTAAAAACTTTTATTTTAGAAAGAATGCTATCTTTTTATCAAACAAAGGATATAGATCCACAATTTTTAAATGCTGTGATTGCTGTGCAAAATGATCGTATTTTTGATATGAATAATCGCGTAGATGCGCTGCGCAATTTTGTAAATTTACCTGAAGCCTCTGATTTAGCGGCTGCATGTAAAAGAGTTAGTAATTTAGTTGAAAAATCTGATATTAGTTTTGAAAACCAAGAGGTTAAAGAAAATCTTTTTACTGAAAATGCGGAAAGATTATTATTTAAAAAAATTATTGATATAGAAAATTTAGTTGATTCATTTAAATTAAACAGTGATTACGCCAGTATTTTAAATGGGTTAGCTACTTTTCAAAAACCTCTAGCAAGTTTTTTTGAGTATGTAATGGTGATGGTAGATAATCCAGAAATTAAGTTTAATAGATTAAATTTACTACATAGATTACAAAAATTACTGCAAAGTGTTGCTGATATTTCTTTATTAAACTTTTAAATGAATATCGCTTTAAGTTTTGCTGCAGAAAAAGAACTTGAAGCAGGGGAGATCTCTTTAAAATATGGGTTTGAACTTAATCAAAATATACTTCCGCGTTTAAATTTAACAGCAGACAGGCTAGAGCTATTAATAAATGGCTTCAAACCTCTTTTTGTAGATATTTTAGGTAATATAAACCGGCGGAAAGATCAAATTAGGCAGCAGGGTGTTATTAAAGCATGTATGATTGGGAAGGATATTAAAATCTTAGATTTAACGGCAGGATGGGGAAGAGACAGTTCTTTGCTTGCAAGTCTTGGTGCGCATGTTTTAATGTTAGAAAGAAATCCAATGATGGCAGCTCTGTTATTAAATGGTTTGGAGCGTTTTGCTAATAGCAGTAAATTCAAAAGTGGCTCTTTAAATTTACTATATGTAGATGCTAAAAATTATTTACAAGAATTATCAAGTAGCGATTATCCTGATGTGATATATATAGATCCTATGCACCCAGTTAGGCAAAAGTCTGCGCTAGTAAAAAAAGATATGCAATCATTACAGTTATTGATTGGAGCAGATATAGATGCTATGGCTTTAATAAGCCTAGCAATTGGGAAAGCTAAGAAAAGAGTGGTTGTAAAATGGCCACAGAATTTGCAGCCTATGTTACAACCGAAACAATCGATTTCTGGAAGTACGGTTAGGTTCGATTTATATTTCTAAACCAAGTTCGTCCCGTAAACGTTTTTCTTCAAATAATTCTTCTATTCTGCGTCGAGTTTCAAGTTTTTTAGAGTTTTGGCTTGCTTCATCAAGCTCAGGTTGGTCTGCATCATGCTGATTATTATTTGTAGCAGTCATTGCTATCTCCTTAAAATCCAATTTTAATGAAGGGACTTAAATACCGAAACTATTAGACTTCTTCTATGGTTAATCAGTATCAGATAGTATATACCCAAGATACTTTAAATAGCGAGTTATTTTATAATCTAATTTGATGTGTTAATCTAGATTTTAATTTAGCTAAATAAGCATTTAATATGCGAAATAAAATACTTACTTTTGAATTGCCTGTTGATTTTTTGCCTAAAATTTCCTTGAATTTAGAAGCTCTTTTTAAAAATATAGAGCAATCTTGCGTAACAAATGACCCAATAGTTCATCATTTCGCATTAAATAATTTAATTAAAGTAATTAAACTGATTGAGAAGCCTGAGCTTAAAAGTAGATATATAAAAGAATTAATACGAATTGAGCACTTAATTAACAAATCAGAGCAAACTATTTCAAACCATCTTTACGCAAGATTATTTGTTCAAATTCAAATACTTAGTCATATTTCAGGAAGGTTCGGTGAGAGTATTCATCATGATCTGTTTATAGGGTCACTTAAATATCTAGATTCATTATCAAATAGTGATGTAGAGGTTCAAGAGCCACAATTATTATTTTGGTTGGAAAAGGAGGCGACATTACGACAAAAAAATTTAATATCCTGGCTTGGTTATCTTAGAACACTATGGGATACAGTAGACATTTATCTTTCTATATTAAGAGAGTTAGCTGTATTTGAACAAATTAATTTAGAAAATGGATTTTATAATAAACCTTTGCCTACTAAAAAAAATCATCATTTAATAACTATTCGTATGTCTCATATGGGAGATATTGTCCCTAAGATGCAATTAACGCATAATAGTTTAAGTGTCAGATTGTATGATGCTTATTCAATGAGTGAAATATCGCATTCTCCAGATTCAATTTTTGATTTAGCTGTGAGTCAATTTTAATTAATCTCTTATTCCTATACCTTTTTTAAGAAAAATTATATTTAGCATAGTTGCAGCAAAAAGAAATGCTATTATACAACTAATTGAGAAAATTATATTAGTACAGCAATTACCTATCATAGCAAATCTTAGAATATCCACCATGTAATATATGGGATTTAATAAAGCAACTTTATGCCAAAATGGCGGTAACATATCAATTGAGTAAAATACTCCTCCAAGGTATGTG
This sequence comes from Legionellales bacterium RIFCSPHIGHO2_12_FULL_35_11, assembly GCA_001803185.1. Taxonomy (GTDB): domain Bacteria; phylum Pseudomonadota; class Gammaproteobacteria; order Legionellales; family Legionellaceae; genus 2-12-FULL-35-11. The sequence goes on along the minus strand of MHBB01000158.1, from coordinate 10,235 downwards.
AGAGGAGATAAGACAAAAGTTGGAATAATTGATATTTCTTCAAATGTTTTAGCTAACATGCCATTTGTAAATCCTAATAAAGAAAATAAACTTGAGAAAAGAGCAGTAACTAATAAAATTATTGGTATTTGTTTTAAGTGAAGATCTACAAATAATGCGGAAACAGATAAGACTATAACTGCTACAATTACGCCTCTTATTACTCCTCCTAAGACATAACCAAGCAAAAATATACTTTGATGCATTGGGCTAATCAAAAGCTCTTCTACACTTCTTTGAAATCTTGCGCTAAATAGTGATGATGATGTGTTTGTGTATGAATTTGTAATAACGGAAATCATAACTAATCCCGGAGTTATAAATAAACTATAACTTACACCATCAACAGTACCAACTCTCTGGCCGATTATCGCTCCAAAGATTAGAAAATAAATAAAAGTTGTGATCATCGATGGTAAAAAAACTTGTAATGGGATTCTAGCCATTCTGTTATATTCATGATTCAGATGAGTTAACAGGGCAATTAGTTGTATTTTAAATTTCATGATGTTGTAATTAAATCCATAAATAATTCTTCTAGTCGGTTAGTTTTATTTCGCATACTATTTATTTTTATTTCATGTTTGTCGAACATTTTAAATACATCATTTAAGCAATATTTATTTTCTACTCGTAATTCAATAGTATTCGCATCTATTTTATTTCCAGTAAATGGCGCAAAGTCTGGTAAGAAACCTATAGAAGAGCTAGTATTAAAAATAAAAGTTTGATGATGTAATGAGCTTAATAATTCTTTCATGGAAGTATTTTCAATCAAAACCCCATTGTCAATTATTGCTACATTTTTACACATTTGCTCGGCTTCTTCTAAATAATGGGTAGTTAAGATTATGGTAGTGCCATCCTCATTAGTTTTAGTTAAAAATTCCCACATACTCCTGCGGATTTCAATATCCACCCCTGCGGTTGGTTCATCCAGAATGAGTAGACTCGGTTTGTGCATTAACGCTCTAGCTATCATCAATCGTCTTTTCATTCCACCTGACAAATGTCTTACTATGTTATCTCTTTTATCCCATAAACCAAGTTCTTTTAATAAATACTCAGCCCTAGGCTTGGCTTCCGAATATGAAATGCCATAGTATCCTGCCTGAGAAGTCAGGACTTGTTCGCAAGTTTCAAAAATATTTAAATTTAATTCTTGAGGAACAACTCCTATTGAAACTTTAGCCATCTCAGGATTTTTGTCCAAATCATAGCCATTTATTAAAATTCTACCTGCTGATTTAGTCAATAACGAGCTGATTAAACCAATGGTTGTTGATTTTCCTGCACCATTTGCTCCTAAGAGAGCGAAAAAATCTCCCTTTTTAACAGTTAAACTTATTCCTTTTAGCGCATTGACTCCATTTTTATAGGTTTTATATAAATTGTTTATATCTAAAGCTAAATCATTCTGGGTCATGCGCTAGCCTTCTTTTGTTCGCTCTAAAGTAAGTTAGAGGAGATTGTTCTAATAAGTCTGATAATTTTTCCATATAAATGCAGGCATATCTTTCTACTTGGTATGCAAAATAGCTTTCTTCTATCCCGGATCTAAAAACTCTACCCCAAGCGCTATTAAAATAATTACCCTGTTCTTTAAGAAGGTTAGCAATTTCATTGTCTAGATTGCGGATGTCTGTTTGAATATTTTCAATTTTATCATTAAACCTCTTCGGAAACTCTACTTCAGCCTCAAACTGCTTTGTCGAGTCGGTGCTCGAATCCTCATGTAATAATGTATACTGTGGTGAAGCGAGCTTCTGAAGAGGTCTATTATATGCACCTGAATTTGTTTCAATGCGCTTGGATAGTAATTCAATTAATCTAGTTTCTAATTCTGCCTTAAGATTCATAGCAAGAGATATATTTTTCTCAACAGCACTAGATTTTACCTGGCCAGTAATTTCTGTGCCTAACTCATCAACAACTAAAGCAGTTCTCCAATTACAATCTTTTTTTAAACGTAAAATATCTCCATAAATGTGATCGCCAATATATAAAATTTCATCACCATTTAACCCGAGATCGTCTGTAAATTTTTTAGCATTTCCTCCTTGATATATTCCTGGAACTATCTGACCATTTAAATTAGTCATTTTTCCATCATTTGTCATTATGTTTAAAAATTTTAAATTGTCATAAAAAAATCTTGGTTTATTAGAAAGAGTTATTGTAAATTCAAATAACTCCTCCCAAGTTTTACCTGTTGGTAAAAAAGAATTAATTACATAATCTAACATCACTTTTGTGTATTCATAATCTGCGTTAGTTAATAGAAATAATTTTTTTCCATAATCTTTATATCTCAATAATCCATTTACTAGTTTATTATCAAGACACACAAATTTATCTAAATTTTCGCTAATGTGTTTTTTGAGGTTACCTTCAGCATGAATTTTATCCACCGAGTATAAGATATCCAAGGCAATTGTTTCATAACTAGGTAATAGTTGATTATTTTTATCTTTAAAAGACACCAACTGTCCAAACAATACGCAAAACGCTATAGAAAATGCTGTATCTACGACTATATAATTTGGTGAATTTAAGTCTACATATATACTTCTATATATTTGTTTTTGTTCAACAAATGATATTGGCCTTATTCCGTGATAACTTTGTCTAATCGCACCATATCTGCTTAATTTTAAAATATTTCCATTTGTACTATCAACAACTAATCCTCTAATTGCATTGTTAAAATCAAATTTATATTTTTTTATTTCTTCAGGGTAATGTTTGTTTTCAACCAGATAGTTAACGACTAATTCATAGACCATAGATTCGAAGTTTTTACTATTATATCTAATAATAGTATGATCCATGTCAAAACCAAGATATTTAATTTTTTTAAGATTTAACGTTCTGTTTACAAATACTTTTTGAGTCATTGCTTGTCCTCAATTATTTTAGCTACAACACCTGGATCTGCAAGGGTAGAGATATCACCAATAAGGTTCGTTTGCATCTATTACTTCAACTTCACAGTTGTCATCCATATTTTTTAGAGTCGAGTGATAGTCTATATCAATTTTTTCATTCCATTTGATTTTATTATGAATATATTTGACAACAATAACATTTTTAATATTTTGACAATCTTGTACAGCCAGATCTGAGTTTTCCTTTAGAGAAACTAATTTTTCTCCTCTAATTGCGCCATCAGCAGTTATTAGTAGTTTTGCTTCGGTATCTATAATTCTTGATTTCAATGCTTCTGCTGAAAAGCCTGCGAAAACTACAGAATGAATTGCGCCTATTCTTGCGCATGCAAGCATAGCTATTATTGCTTCTGGAATTTGAGGAAGATATATACAAATTTTATCTCCCTTCTTAACATCTAGCGACTTAAGTAAGTTTGCAAATTTTGATACCGCAGAATGTAATTCTTTGTAAGTAAGTTTTTTATTCTGATTTGGATTATTTCCTTCCCAAATTATAGCTATTTTATCTGCACTGTGAGGTAAATGCCTGTCTACGCAATTATAGCAAGCATTAAGTTTGCCATCTACAAACCATTTGACATCGTGGGTAGTAAAACTTCCAGTTAAAACTTTACTCCATTTTTTTATCCAAGCAATATTTTTTGATGCTTGAGTATGCCAATACCTTTCTAAGGCCTGAGATATAGCAATTTCTGATGATGTAACTTTGTTTAGCTCCATTGACTTGTACTACCAATTGTTAACAGACCAAAATATTAATCATTTTTACCACATTTTTTGTTGCCACAGCCTTTATGCATTGCCTTTGAATTATCTTTGTGGTCTTTCATCCAATCATTAATTATTTTATCTAATTTTTGTTTTTGTTCTGGAGTGATAACTTTAGATAAATCAAATCGCTCAGTCATTCTTATTTTCACTAAGCCACTAACGATTTGTTGTTGCTTATTTATAAACTCGTTCAGTTTATCTTCTGTCATAGTACCGTCAGCATAAGCAGCGTTGACTAACATATGAACATCATACATTTCATTATATTTAGCAGTTGCTGCATCTCTGGCTCTATCAAATATGCCTTTAATTTTATCTTTTTGTTTTTGAGTTAAGTCTAAAGTTGCAACTACTTCGTGCATTTTATGACTTGCTTCTTCGCATCCACAGTGGTTAGCTAGTGCATTAGGTGAAAGAAAAACTAAACATGCAATAACAAGTGAAGAGATAGAGAGGAATTTCTTAATCATTTTATATGTCCTTTTTTTGATGGTTTATAAGCTTTGTAAGTCCAATTAGGATGATACGCCATGATTAATTATCTCGCAAGATCCTTATAAATTATTATTTAACCTAGAAAAAGCAGTTGATCTCGTAGCGAGAATGCCTAATGCACTGAATTTTAAAGATTTTTTCATGTTTTTTTGGCGAAGGCATAGTCACCACTATGGTGAGTTAAAAAAACATGAAAAAATCTTTAAAATTCAGTGCATTAGGCATTTGTAGTAGAGCTCAACTGCTTTTTCTAGGTTTAACTAAGTCTTATCTCTTGGCCTGATTTTATGTGACTTGTCTTTAAATTAGGGTTTAATTGTAATAATGTTTTTAAGTTCTTATTATGATTGACAGCAATAGTAGATAAACTATCGCCAGGTTTTACCTTATATACATTTGCTGTTTTAGTTTTTTTCCAGATAATTATTGGTTGTCCTGGTAGTAGTTTTCCAGTCAAGGCAAGTTTTTCATTCCACATTTTTAGTTGAGAAGGTGAAACTTCATATTTGGTTTGTAAAGAATTATAGGTATCGGCATTACTAACAATGTGCACCACCTTATAATATTTGGGTGTTATAAAATGAGAGTTATTTACGAGATTTGCTTTATTATTTTTGTCGGGAACTAAAAGATATTGATCTTTTTTTATTTTAGATGATTTTAACTTATTAATTTCTTTAAGGAGAAGGGGGCTTGTACTGTATAGTTTGGCAAGTTTTTGTAAGTTATCACCAGAAGATATCTTATGTCTTGTTAAACTGGTTTTTTTATCTTTGGAAAGTTCAGCTAGGTTTTGTTTAAATTTGGTAACTTTATTTACAGGTATTAATAAATTATAAGGTGCATATGGAGATGTTGCCGATCTATTATGTTCTGGATTTAATTTAATTAGTTCTTGGTAAGAAATACCAGCTAGGTGAGCTGCGTTTGTTAAATCAATTTGGCTGCCGACATTAACCTCTTCAAAATATGGTTTATGATCGATATGCGGTAATGTAACGTGATATTTTGTAGGATTTTGAATAATTTCAGCTAAGGCATATAATTTTGGAACATAACTTTTTGTTTCTAATGGTAAAGGAAGCGTCCAAAAACTAGCATTATATTTATTTTTATTTGATTGATTTATTATTCTTGCAACTGAACCTTCGCCAGCATCATATGCCGCAATTGCTAAAGTCCAATTTCCTCGAAAATAATTATGTAGATAATTAAGGTAGTGTAATGCAGCTTTGGTAGAGTTTCTAACGCTGCGTCTTGAGTCAGACCACCAGTTTTGCTTTAATCCAAAATCTCTACCTGTACCAGGCATAATTTGCCATAATCCTGATGCTCCAGCTCTAGAATAGGCAAATGGGTTAAATGTGCTTTCAATCATTGGCATTAAGGCGAGTTCGCCTGGGAGGTTTCTTTTTTTTACTTCATTAGTTATGTGATATATAAATGGTTCTGCTTTAGATAGTTTCTGTAAGTATTCTGGGTGCGCAATTATCCATCTTATACGTCTTTGAACTTCAGGTCTAGATACCTCATGATTTAGAGTAAATTCAGATCTAAGTATATCCCAAGCGCATACATTTTTTTCAGCATAACATGGTTGTACTGAAAAAAAGATGAGTAAAGTTCCAAAAAAATATGAATAAATACGTGATTTAAAATGCAATATTTTTAGTCCGTAAATAATTTAAGGTTAATATTATACTAAAAAAATACAATAAAAAATACTTCATTGGCATCTAAAAAATTGGTGGACTGAGAAAACACACCAAACCGGCAACGCCTTATCAACGCTTAATGCAATCTAAACCTATTGATGAAACAACTAAAAAAAGGCTTACGGAGCAATACAATCAATTGAATCCGATTGTTTTACAAAAAACAATTCAGACAAAATTAAAGCGAATCTTCGCCAAAGTGAATATTAAACTGGACTTTATGACTTCTTAAAGACATGTTCTGAAATACGTCTTTGTTTGAGTAGATAGTGAAGCAATCTCTTAACCAACTTCACAATTTGTACGTAAATTAATTAGTTATTCGTCTTTGCGAACCGTAGGTGAAGCAATCCAGCGGCCTTAAAGTCACTAGATTGCTTCACCTACGGTTCGCAAAGACGAGTGCAAGTTAGTTCGGAACGTTTTTCAGGTCCTGTATAAAGGCTCGCAAAGACGACAATTTTGAGTGCTTTTTGAAAAAGTCATAAAGTCCAGTTAAAGGTGATAAAAAAAATATCTCAATATAAATGCTCAATCATCAGTTGATCCGTGATGTCACTAAAAGAGATTGGCGCTCCTGATAACAGGATTAAACGCTTCGATGGCATGTTCTGACGCCCCGGGATCTCAAATCTCTAACCCGGTTACTTGAACACAGGATCATCACGGAACTTACGATATTAACAAAAAAAAATCCTTTTTTCAAAAAATTTTCAAATCAAATTCCTATTCAGTATGATTTTTGAAAGCGTCTTTGCGAGGTTAGAATGCCGATCTTACAATTGCTTCGCTAACACTCGCAATGACGGCATGTATTCCTTTGTGTTTAAATTGTAAACTATTCATGCGTAGGCCCTGATAAGTTATTGTTGCACGGCTCCTAAAGTACTGATAAAGTATTTTTCTATAGTTAAGTCCGACAGTTTACATGGAAATTTTTTGTTTTTTAAGTGGAATAATATTTTTCTATTCTAGAAATTTATTATCGTTATTTTTTTTAGTTAGCGCATTTTTATGTAGGTTTAAAAAAAGCTATTTTATCTCTTTTATCTTTGCTTTGGGGTTAGGGTATATTCATCAATTAATTATATCTGATACAAACATGCCAATTTACCCAGGTGTCAAAAATGCTATTATTTTTGGTGAAATTATTTCAATTCCATTAGCTTCTGCTAGTAAAACAACTTTTCAATTTCGGATTTATTCTATAAATCAGCAAAAAGTTAAAACGACAGCATTAATGACTTGCTATGAAAATTGTTCTGATATTTCCTTAAATCAAGTATGGATCTTAAATGCTAACTTGCAAAAACCACATAATTTAGTAAATCCTGGCGGATTTAATTATCTTCAGTGGCTGAATTCGAAGCATCTATATTGGGTTGGGGTGGTAAAAAAGTTTATTAAAACAAAGAAAAAAAATCCAGAACATTTCACATTGCTTAAATTTAGAAATAATTTAGCACTAAAACTAGAAGAATTAAATTTAGAAAGTGATGTTATAGGAATTGTTCAGGCTTTATCGTTAGGAATTTCTTCAAAAATAAATAAAGATGATTGGAATCTATTTAGAAGGACTGGCACTACACATTTAATGGTAATTTCAGGAGCGCATATTGGATTTGTATCTGGCTCAATATTTTTTTTTATAAGATTTATTTGGTGTAGGATAGGAGTTATTTGTAGGAGAATTCCTGCGCAAAGCGCAGCAAGTATAGGTGCGATTTTTGCCGCATTACTTTATTCAATTTTAGCTGGATTTTCATTTTCAGTTCAAAGGTCTTTTATTGCGTGCATTTTAGTGCTTTCTAGAAATTTTTTATCAGTACAATTCAGTGCGTGGCAGGCATGGCGATTAGGAATTTTTATTGTTTTGATGATAGAACCACATGCTGCTTTATTTCCAGGATTTTATTTATCATTTTTAGCGGTAGCTATTCTAGTTTGCATGAATAAATATATATTGGTAAATGGCATTAAAAAGGCCATTCTTATTCAATTATCATGTTTAATAGGATTGTTGCCATTTACAATTTTCTGGTTTGGATACGGAGCAGTAAATGGATTTTTTGCAAATTTATTGGCAATACCATTAGTTGGTTTTATCATTGTACCTTTGAGTATTTTGTTTGTTATAGCAAGTCAAATTACTGAGTTTAATTGGATATTATATATTTTAAAATTTTCAATTCATATATTATGGAAGTTTTTACATTTTATAGATTCATTTTCATTTATCAATTTAGAAATAAATTTCTCTAGTTTTCTTCAATTAATTTCATTATGTATCTCAGGATTAATGCTTTTATTTTTACCATTAAAAGTGTTGCGATTACCACAATTAGTTTTGCTACTTATAGGATTTTTACCAAAGCAGGATTATGTTAAATTTGGTACGGCAAAAGTAGATGTTATTGATGTAGGTCAAGGATTATCAATTTTAATTAGAACAAAAAATCATAGTTTGGTGTTTGATACCGGAATGAAGTTTTATAAGGGTTCTGATATGGCTCAGCTTGTTATAAATCCATATTTAAATAAACTTGGAATGAAGAAAATTGATAAAGTAGTGATTAGTCATCCGGATCTTGATCATAGAGGTGGTTTAGATTCATTAGAAAAAAAGTTTAAAATAAGTGAATTAATTGTCGATAATCCATCAGTTTATAAAAGGGGTTTTAGTTGTCATCATTATAATGACTGGGAATGGGATGGTATCAAATTTCATTTTTTTAAAACAAACAATCTTAAGTTTTCAAAAAATAACTCATCCTGTGTGCTCAAGGTAGCATCAAAAAATACCAGCGTGTTATTGACTGGTGATATAGAGCTTTTAGGAGAGAAGTATTTGGTTGCAAAGTACCATGGAAATTTGCTATCAGATTTTTTAATCGTCCCACATCATGGAAGTAAAACATCATCATCTAAAGAGTTTTTAGATGAGGTCAGACCTAAATTTGCCATTTTGTCATATGGATTAAACAATAAATATAACTTTCCACATGAAAAGGCTTTAGTCAATTATAAAAATAATTCAATCGCAACATACAGTACAGCAGAGTGTGGAATGATTAGAATTTTTCTAGGATAATAATTTATGATAAAAAATATTTTTGTTTTAATATGGTTATTTATGACATTTTCATCTTCTTGTTTTGCTGATGAAAATATTTGTGATAATGGAAATTGTAAAATAATAATTGATGCTGGTAGTTCTGGTAGTAGGGCCCATGTATATCAGTATGATAAAGATGCTGAAAATAATATTATTAGTATTCAAGAGATTTATTCTAATAAAATCACGCCAGGCTTTGCATCAGTTAGTACTAGCGGTGTAGATGCATATCTTGACAATCTTTTTAATAAAATATCCATTAAAAATATTCCTGTGTATTTTTATGCAACAGCGGGAATGAGATTGCTTCCTGACCAAGAGCAAAAAGTTCTTTATCAAAAACTACAAGATTGGTTTTCTTTGCATAAAGATTGGAATTTAATTGATGCTAGAACTATTTCTGGTAAAGAAGAAGGTGTTTACGGTTGGCTTGCTACTAACTATTCATTAGATACTTTGCGGGATAATTATCATATGGGATTCATTGAAATTGGTGGGGCATCAACCCAGATAGTATTCCCAGTTGTTAATCTTGAGGGAATTCATCCAGAGGATTTAGTTAACTTACATTTATATAATAAGGATATAACGCTGTTTGCGCACAGCTTTCTTGGTTTGGGTGCTAATGCGATTACTACGAGATTTAAGGATTATAGTGATTGTTTTCCTGTTGGGTATCACCTTGACAATAATCAAATAGGTAGTGGAAATGCGAGATTATGTGAACATGAAATTTATGAATTAATAAACGCGGATAACTATATCAGTGACATAGAGAGACCAGCGAATATAAATAACCCGCAAACTAAATGGTATACTGTTGGCGCCGCTAGTTCGATATCTAGAAAGTCACCTATAAACTTTCAGGATGAATTTAATGCCGATGAACTCCTAGAAAAAGCTGATTCAGTGTATTGCAAAACAAATTGGGATACACAAGTTTCTGAGTATGGAGACGATAAGTTTTTAAATCAAAACTGTATAATTAGTTCGTTTATTTATAGTTTAAGTGTTGAAAGTTATGGGTTTTCTCCGCAACAAGAAATTTATAATATCCCAGAAAACCAAACTGGTGATTGGACGGTTGGGGTTTTATTCAGTAGCGCCTTATGAAAAAAATATTTGCCGTCTTTGCGAACGAAGTGATTG
>MHBB01000157.1:1351-3022 GCA_001803185.1 Legionellales bacterium RIFCSPHIGHO2_12_FULL_35_11 | reverse complement strand
TTCAGTACACTTTTAGCCTGACTATCTCCTGGATGCCGCGGACAAGCCGCGGCACGTAGGCGGTGGGGATGAATTGTAAACACGTCCTATAATACCAAATTCAAAATATAATTATGGGATGTTATAAGGGGTCTAGTAAATGATAATACGATCGAGCCTTGCTGTTATAACATTATCTGTATATATATTTATATTGGCATCCTGTTGCACGCAATCAGGGGTCAACATCAATGACCCGTATGAATCCATTAATCGCAAAACTTATCAATTCAATCGAGCTTTTGATGCAACTTTTCTGAAACCGCTAGCACGCTTATACAAAAAAATTATTCCAGATACCGTTCGCATTAGTATAAACAATATTTATAACAATATTAATATGATACCAACTGCAATTAATGATGGATTGCAAGGCGATTATAAAAATGTCATTAAAGATACCTGGCGTTTCGTTATTAACAGTACTTTGGGAATTGGCGGGGTGTTTGATCTGGCCGCCACAAGATTTGAATTACCGCAACATAGTAATGATTTAGGATTAACATTTGCTAAATGGGGGGATAAAAAATCGCCGTATGTTGTGTTGCCGTTTTTGGGTCCAAGCACTATTCGTGACGGCATGGGTATAGCATTTGAATACCCGTTAATTACTCCTTATACATACATAACAAATATTGCCCTGCTATATGACATATTAGGTTTGCGCTATGTTGATTTGCGGGCGCAATTACTTGATAAAGAATCTTTGATGCAAGATGCTCTTGATCCTTATACATTTATTCGAGATGCCTATCTCCAATACCGTAATTTCAGGATCAATAATGAAGTCGCTGATTTATCTGGGAATGATTATGTTGATTAGCCAGCCTACTTTGCCGCAACCTGCGTCGCGTTGATCAAATCATGACAAAAAATAGAACATGAGATATAATATTTGTATGTAATGTTGATGTGGCATAGGGGTTAATGCATGCAATTGAACGCTCAAGATACAGTAAGCTTAGAGCAACTCAAGTTATTCGCGGCTATTTTTCTAGATGGTGAATTAAATGGCGGACCATTAAGAGGACTGTGTCTTGCCGCAGTTTCGGATAATATGATCCATTTTTTAAATAGTCTAAAATACGATACAAATTATAAAGATAAATATCATTTGTCTTTGGAATCAATTAATGAAATCGCATCTCATTTAACACAGATTAGTGACATTGAGAAATTTCTGCAATCTAATACAGTCCATATCAGCGCCAAATACATTTTTGATATATTTGATCGAGATCAGAATGTTTTTTTTCCAGGTGGGTGGATTGCTTCGCCCGCGGGGCACGCTATGATCTACCGCTTATTTCAAGATCAGGATAAAAATGTTATTTTTCTTAGCTTTAATACCGGCGAAGGTGCTCAATACCATAAGAAAATAGCACCGTCTCATTTATCAACAATAAAAGCGGAAGATTATAAAGAAAAATTTAATCCGGTTTATGCTATTCGTTTTAATGATCATGAAAAAATAAAAGAATATGGCGGTTTACAAGCGTGGATTAAAAAATTAGTTGAGCCCAACATGCTACCGCGGCATGACAGTACCTATATCGATAACAATGCCGAAGGCATTTATAGAAAAATCTTTTCAACTAGCGCTTATCTTGGCGGCGAAGTAGTCGACCCCGC
>MHBB01000157.1:0-1343 GCA_001803185.1 Legionellales bacterium RIFCSPHIGHO2_12_FULL_35_11 | reverse complement strand
TTGCACACAGTACCTCGGGACAACGCAGTGGCACTTGCGCGCAACAGGTAACACAAAAAATGTTGCGTAGTTTTTTTATAACAGATACGGATTATGATCGGTTTATCTTTGATTACCGCTTCTATGTGCTTCAAGATTTCTTAATCAACAAAAAAATACCACAAACATATAAAAAAGAATTTCATGCTGCTGTTGCCAATACAGCGCGGATGATTACAACTGGCAAAGAATTAGAACAAAAATTAGTTCTAGATGACAAAAAAATAGTTGTTGAGCAATTAACCGAATTAAAGAACCTGAGCAATAGTTATTTCAACACAATTACTCAAGAAGAGCCGTTTAAAAAAATAGAAATTTTCGATACAACAATGCGGGTTACACCTCTTGATTGGATGCCAAAAACTATACCACAGGCAAATAAATTACCGAAAAAGATTAACAAAACACCGATATTGCTCTTTGACAAAACTGGATCATTTATTGATGCAATCAAGAGCTTGGATCGTGAAAGTCAGCAACTAGATAAAAGATTGTTTGTTCATAATATAGAGCAATTATGCTTTACATTTTGCGATCAATTTAAGGATTTTAGAAACCATCCTTTTCCACAAGAAAATACAAAGGAAAATTGGGAACAGGCAATTATTTTATTACATAAGTATAGTATTGAATATTTCGATTTTTATTTTAAAAACAAGTCAGATTGTAAGAAAATTAGTTACTTGTTTAACATGACAGATTATGGCCCTGGCGAAAAAGAAAAGAGTGGTTCATCTACAGGCTGGCTCTGCGCCTCTCCGCGCAATCAAATCATTGCACTAGGGTTCATGTGCTTAATGCACTATTCCGCATTGATGTATCATGCACGCATTTTCGGTTATTCAAAATGGCAATCGGAACTGAATAATATTGATCGTTATGTTGCATATATGCCGAGCTGGTTGTTATCTCACAAAATGCCAAGAGATTTTTATTTAAGTAGCACCGATCCTGATATGTCGAATTTATTTTTCAGTTTAACATGTTATTACAAAGATCAAAAAAACGCATCTATTGAACCTGACGCTAGACATGCATTTGGGACGCAGCTTCTAGATCATTACAAGACGATTATGAACACACCTTCTATCCAAGCAGAAAAACTATCACTAAAAAATTGCTTTGAAAATAATATAGAGTTACTTAGAGCTCGCAATAAGCGTTTTAACACGCAAATGCAGCAATTAATTGTAGACAATGAAATTGAAGCTTTATATATGGGGTCGTCGATTTGAAAAGGTACCTATTGGTGAAAATCAAAAATATAACTCAACGTATTAATTATTATCATTTATATTGTGCTT
>MHBB01000156.1:6832-17053 GCA_001803185.1 Legionellales bacterium RIFCSPHIGHO2_12_FULL_35_11 | reverse complement strand
CAAAAATCAATAAATTGCGGTAACGTTGGCGGATAATTGCATTGCTCACGACATAACATAATGGCCTCCTTAATAGATTGGTTATCAAATTTTTGTAATCCGTCCTGCCACTCTTCTTTGCTAGCATCAAGAAATGCTTCACTCTTGTACAATGTTTTCCACACATGCCCATACATGATTGCAAATCGTAAAAATAATCGGTCAATGCGCTTAGATTCATCATGATGAGTGTCGCTGGAATGCAATGACGTTGCTGGCCTGCTTTGGCGCTTGGTCGTCGGCATCGAAATCAAAGTCGAGTCCGCCTTTGCAAGATTCCCAGAACATGTCGTAAGAGGATGATTTTTTAGAACTTGTGCCATTTTTTGCATTGATTTTCTCCTTAATGCAATCACTGTTTATTTCATCTTCCCAACAATGTTGCGCTAGCCAATTCGCAGGATATTTCCAATTAGGCACCCACAATCCGTATGCTTGTTGTTGCTCATACGCTTCAATTTGTTGCTGAAGCTTCATTAAAATGTGTTCGATCAAAGCCTCATCAGGATTTAAGCGCTGAAATGCCTCTAAAGCTTGCTGTTTGTTGCTTTTATTTGGGTATATTGACCAAAATTTATTGAATTTTCCTAATAAAAAAATATAATAATTATTATCTTTTAGAGGTATGGCTAGTTGTGGTGTTTTTCCTTTGGCTAGTTCTGGAGTGTTATTTACATAACAATCTGATTTATCTAAGTTAATAGCATTGAGATTAGTGTCTAGATCATGGTGCGGCTTTTTGGCTAGTTTATTTTGAACGGAATTATCCCAATGCACTAATAAGGCACGAAAAATAAGCTTGTGATCAGTGGATTTGATCTCAATAAGCCCCGATTTTTCAAGTCCTTTCAAAGCACGACGTAATTGATCGGTACTTAAATTACCACTTTGGATGCCAGAGTGCGGTTCAATATAGAGTTCTTCTTTTATCGACTGGTAACTGACGCCGCGACGGATCCCAATCATGCCAGTTTTATAATCTACATAAGGTTTAAGTCCTTGGATATAGACCAATCGTTGCAGAAAAGGCAAACCTCTCAACGCAGATTGTTCCAAGTGATTAACAATAAAGTATTCCATAATGCTATTGAGTCTCTCTTATAGTAAAAATTAGATCCCTTAAAAACATAACGTGACTTTACACATAAGTTATGCTTTAATTACAAAAATAATAGCGTAGCACTAAAGCGCCTTAAGTTTTATAAATACATAATATAAAACAAAACGTGTTTTAGTCAATAGATTTTTGTAAATATTTTTAAAGAGAAATTATGGATATCAGAGAGCAAATAGGAAACCGTATTACCAAGTCACGCAAAACGCTTGGCATTACGATTAAAGAACTGGCTGCAAGAACAAATAACAGTTTATCCGCTGGCAGAATTAGCAATTGGGAGCAAGGAACTAGAAGCCCTGGACCATTAGAGGCTAAGTTATTGGCAAGCTTATTAAATGTAACTGCATCTTACTTACTGTGTTTAACTGATAATCCTCAAGGGGAATTATCTGCTGGTAACACAACGCGTTTTATTCCATTGATCGATATGAAAGATGCATCTCAAGCTAAAGAATTACTAAGCACAGAACATCCAGTGTGTTTTGATGAAGCCGAAAAAGTCATTATTATCGATCATTTCAACAAATCATCTGCTAGCGCTTCTTTGTTCGCAGTTCAGGTTGTAGAGGCAAGCATGCAACCAGAAGTAAGAATTGGGGATTTGGTGATTGTAGATGTTGAATTAATGCCTAATCCTGGTGATTTAGTGCTGGTTCACCTTCCAACTAAAAAACAAACTGTATTACGTAAATATGGCGAAGCAGAGGGATGTTTATTTCAATTGCTGGCTGATAATGAATTATGGGCAACAATACATGTGAAAAATAAGGAAGATGCGGAGATTGTTGGGGTAGTGGTTGAGCATCGTAGGTATTTTTAAAACGGATTCAGATAACTTATGAAAAGATCAAATCAATACTCTCTTCCTGTTGGAAAAAGTGATCTGGAACGCATGACCATGTTAGGTTCTATATATAATCCATTTTGTTATAATTTCTTACTTAAAAGTGGACTGAAACCTGGATTAAAAGTTGCAGATATTGGGTGTGGTCCTGGAAATGTCACGTTATGGTTGTCTGAGCAAGTAGGCAGCACGGGGAAAATAATTGGAGTAGATCACAGCGGGGAACAATTAGAGCTTCTTAACAAGATTATTTTGGAAAAAGAAATTCATAATGTCTCAACTTATAAAATAGATATTTATAACATAGATCAAATTCAAGAATCATTCGACATAATTTTTTGCCGGTTTTTATTTATCCATTTATCGCAACCTTTAGTCGCAATACAAAAACTACATAGCCTGTTAAAACCTGGTGGTTGTTTGATTATGGCCGAGCTTGACAATTCAACATGGTTTTCTTATCCAGAGCATGATGCTTTGCTTAAAGATACAAAATTACTTTGTGAGGTAGGAGAAAAAAAAGGAATGGATTTTTGTATAGGGCCAAAATTATATGGATATTTACGTAAAGAAGTTTTTGCTGATATCAGTGTGCAAATTGCTCAACCCATATTATCAGGCAAAGACCGCCAGTATGTTCTGTTAAAGAGCCAAACATGGGCTAATGTTTACCTTGAACATGAATTGATATCAAAAATAAACATACAGAATATGCTTACTCATTTAGCTGAGCTAGTACACAATGATGACTATTTAATGGCAGGTGCTAAAATGTATCTGGCGTGTGGTAAAAAATCAATTTAAAAAATTTATGTAAGGGCTCAAGATCGGAATCAATGCATGCGCATAAAATACTCTATTAGTTTCTAAAACTACCATGTTATAACACCATACCATTCACCCGAGAATCCCAAAGCTTTTTGAAAAACCCTTGTTCATTATTAATCAATTGATTAAAGCTACCTTCTTCGATAATTTTACCACCATCCATTACTACGTTACAATCCAATTTGCATATGAAGATATTGTATTAAATACGGCTCCAGACATGAATCAACTCCTTTTTTACTCGATACTACATTTTACTTTGATGGTGGCGTGGGATCAATGATTTTTTGTTGTATTTCTTCTTATTGGCGGCATAATAATGTGGCCGTTGGCATTAATTTCAATTGGATATTGCCTTTCAACATAACCCAAATTGGTAACTGTTATTTTTTGAATTTTTGAAAGAGTAAATTTTTTAGGCTCAGGTTCACCATGCTCATAACCATAAAATGATTTATTACCTGATTTTGATATTCTAAAGGATAACGGTTCTACTATTCGAGTTATGTTATGGTAAGCAAACTCGACACACACTCTATTTGCCGCTGCAAATTGAATTTTCTGAGCAACAGAATCTATTGATACAGCACTTGTAATTCTACCTGGTTGAAATATATCGCCATCTAGCGTAGACGGGCTTACAAGTTGTCGTTCTTTTAAGTTGCCTTCAATCCATTGAAAGAATGGCTCTAGATCACTCCAGAATGATTCTAACGGTGGTAACGCTGGCAATTGATGCGCCAGCATGTTATGCCACTGTGTATTTAACTCATCAAGTTTTTGATGTGTTTCAATTGCAAAATATGTTGGTACGGTAATGTTCTTATAACCACATTTCTTTATAAGAACATTATAAATTAATTGAATATTATCAATCATACCTCTGTTACGAAAAAAATGAATTACATCATATAAATCGCGAGGCCTTGCGCGCTCTCCTAATGCGCGTATTTTTTCTGCAATGACCTCTTCAAACGCATAGCACATTGACCAAATACCAGCTGTTGGTTCATCAGAAAATGGATGATGAACTCTTTTTGTTTGTGGTTGTAATACAATAATTTCATTGGTGGTTAAATCAATTTTTATTGATGCAAAACTTGGTGTATTGCCTTGCCTTCTTCTTAATGGACCGTTGTAATGAATTGCACCCTGCGCAGATAATTTACCATTTTCCTTGGGAAGAACTTTGAATTTAAATTGTTCCTTGAAAAAGATAATTCCTGTCTCATTATAAATATTTTCAGTAATTTCATGAAATTTTTCTCTTAAAAAATCAGTCGAGAGATGAGCGGCATCTGTGACCGTAAAATCAAGATCTTCAGAAAAACGAAATGTTTCAAAAAAACACTTTTTAAGGCAAGTACCACCTTTAAAGAGCCATGTATTAGAAGAATCTTTATGATTATTAATTCCCCACAACAACCAACTGAGTACATAATCTTTTTCAACTGTATCAATATTAAGTGATAACGCATTAGCCATCATAATAATTTCATTTCTATCAATCATTTTTGCGTATTTTCCAAATTGTGGGAATTTTTAAATTCCATTTACGAATTACAGATGTATTTTCAACACCAGGATCAAATAGTGAATAACCACTAGAGATTTTACTTGGTAACTCATATTGTTTAATTAAATCATAAAATCCTTCTGTTTCCATAAGGAAACCTAGGCGTTTTAATATGGTTTTATTACCCATCTTTTCAGCATAACTAATTAATTTTTCAACATTAAAAAAATTTGACTCTTTGTACTCTAAGAAAATATCTTTAACAATACGCATTCCACCGACGATACTAGGATCATCAAGAAGATCTATTATTGTTTTGGTTGGATCTGAAACCAATATTTTTGTATTATCTCTCCACACAACTTGTGTACCAAACATTTTATAATCTATGATGGTTTTTAGATGGAATTTTGTATTTCCAATCACAGGATGTCGATCTTGAATTTTCTTTGAAGTAAAGAAAGTAGTGGTTTCGAACAATTGTTCTGAAAAATCCCAATGTTTAATCGCGCTAAATCCTCCTATATAGCCAGGGGAAAAGAGACGATCTGCTAAAATCCATGAGTCTTCAATGGAGCACATCCCTGTGATATCTTCTGCGGCGATTGGGATATAAACACCACGCTTGATTCGTTTTATCCAGCCTTGTCGATTCCACCGTGATAATACTCGTCCAGCTTCCTGCTGCGAAATATTTAATGTTTCAGAAACCATTTTAGGAGCGATAATACCCTTAGCGACATTAACAATAAGTGCTAATTTACGACGATATTCATTTCCTATACCTTTAGTTATCATGATATATGTAATACTCTGTAATTGCCTTAAGATGGCAATTGATAATAATACAGTATAGCATTTTTTTACGTGGCAGGCATTAATAAAGGTACATCTAATGTTATATTATTTCCTTTTTCTGGCAACTATATAGAATTAAATATACCTCAGCCTATCGCTCTCTCTATCAATAATTGCTCTGCATAATAGTTATGGTTTAAGATACCATAAAAACGCTGTCGTGATTTTTTCGTATTTGAGTACGACATCGTACGCCATAATACGCCATTTGTAGGGTTTTACCGCGGCAAAAATTGTTGTATAATCAAATCATTATAATTTAAGTGGCGGGCTCATAATCCGTTGGTCCTAGGTTCAAGTCCTAGTGGGCCCACCAATTAAAACCAGTAAAATCAATCACTTACACCTGACGCCTTGTTCACACCAAAAAGTACTTGCGTGACTTTTGCGTGAGCTGGCTTCAAAAAGCTATAAAGCAACCAACTTTGAAGCCTGTTTACCTACCTCTAATGACCTACCGTTCGGGTTACGCAACAACGTGAGCACTACCCCACTTTTTTGCTTTTCACACACTCGATTGGCTGCCTCATAAAGATTTTGCAACTCAGCTGATGAGTAATGAGTAGTTATTCGTCCAGAGCGATGTCCCAATAGATCTTGACGATCTTCAAAACTAACCCCTGCCGCACGAAGGCGTCGTCCAAATGTATGTTTCAGATCATGCACACGAACCACACTCAATTCAGCTTTGCTTCGAGCGTCACGCCATCCAGTTGACAGCATTCTAGCCAATGGTCTGCCTCTGTAACTGAATACATGCGTTGAATGTTTATCTCGCCCGCTATATTAATACTTGAAATCCATGCTCGCACAGGCTTTCTTGATGAGTTTACTCATGTAAGTGAATCAAATGCTCGCGCTGATGATCTTCCAATCAGCCTTTGTGCTGTACTTCTAGCCGAGGCATGTAATATTGGACTGGAACCATTAATAAAACACCATATTCCAGCATTGACTCGCCACCGTCTAAACTGGGTTAAGCAAAATTATATTCGTGCGGAAACATTGGCTAGAGCTAATGCTCGATTGGTTGATTATCAGTCCACTATTCCACTGGCAAAAAAATGGGGTGGTGGAGAAGTGGCTTCCGCAGATGGAATGCGGTTTGTTACATCTGTTCGAACCGTTAACGCAGGACCCAATCGAAAATATTTTGGTTCTAGCAAGGGAATTACTTGGTATAATTTTATTTCGGATCAGTTTTCAGGCTTCCACGGTATAGTGGTACCTGGCACCTTAAGAGACTCTATTTTTATTTTAGAAGGGTTGCTGGAGCAGCAAACGAGCTTAAATCCAACGGAAATCATGACGGATACCGCGGGTGCCAGCGATATAATTTTCGGGTTATTCTGGTTGTTAGGATATCAATTTTCCCCTCGTTTAGCAGATGCTGGTGCAGCCGTTTTCTGGCGCATTGATAAAGAAGCAGACTATGGTGTACTTAACGATATTGCACGGGGTTGCGCTAATACACAGCGTATCGAGCAAAATTGGGATGATATGATGAGAATAGCTGGCTCTCTAAAAGTCGGCACTGTACAGGCATCGGAACTTATTCGATCACTATTAAAAAGCGATAAACCTTCGAGCTTGGCAAAAGCAATTATAGAGGTCGGACGCATTAACAAGACCTTGTATCTGATCAACTATATCGATGATGAGGATTACCGTCGTCGAATACTGACCCAGTTGAACCGAGGTGAAGGAAGGCATAGCGTTGCCAGAATCATTTGTCATGGCCAACGTGGAGAAATTCGCAAACGATACCGTGAGGGACAAGAGGATCAGCTAGGCGCTTTAGGCTTAGTGACGAATGCTGTTGTTCTCTGGAATACTCTTTACATGGATGCGGCACGAAATTATTTAGAGCAGAAGTCTGTTTTGATAAGAGAAGAGGATGAGGCTAGGCTATCACCACTGCAATATGGTCATATTAATGTACTTGGGCATTACTCTTTTGTTCTAAATGAAAAAGTTATGCAGGGTGAACTCAGGCCATTCAACCAGCTTGCTGATAACATTGAAGATCCATAGCATACGTTTTTGTACCATTGGACTTCAAACCTATTGAATTTGATTGCTAAAAACATTACATTAAAGTAATATTACTTGCATGTAATATATTATCGGACTATAGTAATGATATGGGGTGTTGAATATACCGATGAATTTGAACTTTGGTGGGAGGGTCTCACGGAAGGAGAGCAGATTGATATTGCATCAACAGTAAATCTTTTGGAACAATGCGGACCGAATCTAAAGTTTCCTTTTTCATCTGGAATTGAGGGTTCAAAACTTACGCACTTGCGTGAATTACGTATCCAGCATGCAGGTGACCCATACAGAATTTTGTATGCTTTCGATCCGAGACGTTGTGCGATTTTACTTTTGGGCGGTAACAAAACAGGAGATGATCGTTGGTATGAAAAAAATATTCCTATTGCTGAGCGTTTGTACCAAAAACATCTCTTAATTTTAAAAACGGAGGAAAAGAACCATGGCTAAGTCCTTTTCAACATTAAAAAGCAAAATGAGCTTAATTGCGCAAAAGGCGGTTGAAGAAAAAACCAGTCAATTGCTTAAGGAAGTTCTTTTACATGAAATACGTGAGCAGTTGCATATTACTCAAGAAGATATGGCAACTAAACTTAATACTAAACAGGCTAATGTCTCAAGAACAGAAAGACGGCGCGACATGAAACTGTCCACCTTGAAGCGTTATATTGAAGCCATGGGCGGTGAATTGGATATCGTTGCCAAATTTGCTTCCAGTGAAGTGCACTTAAACGTAAAAGAGCTCTGAGCTTTCATTATTTTACAGACATTGCCGTAAAACTAAACAATCTAGAATTATTGATCGTTCTAAATCAGCTATCGAAGAATACGGCACTTCCTTAGCGTACGTTTCCGTACCATTGGACTTCAAACCCCTTAAACTCAACATCTTGTATGGCAAGTCATGTTATAGCCAAAGTATATACGGCAGATGGTCATAATAAGTCGCTGGGAAATATTGATTTTAGTGATACACCTTTTGGTTTATTGATCGTACCTAACTTAACAGCACTTCCAGCCGGATTACATGGCTTGCATTTACATCAACACGCTGATTGTAATGATCAAGCGATGGCTGCTGGAGGTCATTTCGATCCAAATAATACTAACACCCATCAAGGACCTTATGGAAATGGCCATTTAGGAGATTTGCCCGTGCTTTATGTGGGTGTCGATGGCCAAGCACATACACCAATTTTAGCGCCGCGCTTAAAAATCAGCGATCTTAAAGGGTTGGCTGTAATGGTGCATGCAAATGGTGATAATTACACGAACAATCCTTCCTTAGGTGGTGGCGGAGCACGCATAGCTTGTGGCGTCATTAAATAAAAATGTAAATTTTTTACAAAAATACAGTAACTTTGGAATTTTTAAGGACAAGCTACTTTGTCAAAGAATATCTTTCGAACTATCTGGAATCAAAATTTATGCAAAAAATAGTTCACTACTTAAAACAAGTGGGTATTCTTTTATTGTGTGGTTATTCATGGACAAGTATAGCCACACCTGCGACCATTTTACGTGTAGGAACCACCGGTGATTATCCACCTCTCACATTTTTTAATCGTCAAGCTCAACACTTTGAAGGGTTTGATATTAATATGGCGACATTATTTGCTAAACACATGGGTAAAAAAGTCTTATTTATTAAATCTACTTGGTCAACGTTATCTAATGATCTAAGAGATAATAAATTTGATATGGCTGTGGGGGGAATCTCAAAAAATCCAAGTCGTGCGCAGGATTTTTTTGTTTCTACCTCGGTTTATTGGATGCTAAAGCTGCATTAGTACGTTGCGCAGATCAAGATAAATTTAATTCTATTCAGGCGATTAACCAACCTTCAGTAAAAATAAACCTCGATTGTTTGTGGCACTTAATTAGTGGCTTGCCACAGCTGAAGCTAAAGAAGAAATCGCACAATTTAATCGAGATCATCGTTACCGCAACATGAAATCTACTGGCATGGCTGAGTGACGCTACCTTTTGTGAAATCTATCAAAGATGCAGTCATGATTCGTTTAAAAAAATGCTCTTTATTTATAACAAAAACAATTCGTTGTGTGATCGTCGACCATCCCAACTGCTTGCATAAAAGCATAACAAATAGTACTCCCAACAAATTTAAACCCATGTTTCTTTAAATCGATTGATAGCTGCTCTGAAATATCACTGGTGCTTGGTACTAACGTTGAATTTTCCCAATGATTAATGATAGGGTGATCATCAACAAAATGCCAAATGTAACTTGAGAAACTATTCCACTCTTGCTTGATCTGCAAAAAGGCTACTGCATTACCAATAGCTGCTTGAATTTTTAATTTGTTGCGAATAATACCTTGATTTGAGATAAGCTCTACGAATTTATTTTGATCATACTTAGACATCACTTCCGCATCAAAATTATCAAAGCAGAGTCGATAATTATCCCGCTTTTTTAAAATAGTTAGCCAATTTAAACCTGCTTGCATACCTTCTAAAATTAAGAATTCAAATAACAATCGATCATCATAAATAGGGATGCCCCATTCATTATCATGATAATTTATATAAAATGGATCATTAGTAACCCAGGAACAACGTGTCTTCATTATCTTATTACCAGTGGCCAATATGGGGTGCAGACATCCATGGCTCTTGTTGTGGTAATGGATCACCTTTTTGTAGTAGCTCAATGGAAATATTATCTGGAGAACGGATAAATGCCATATAACCATCTCGTGGTGGTCGGTTAATGATGACCCCAAGCTCTTTTAATCGTTGACAGGTTGCGTAGATATTTTCCACACAATAGGCTAGATGTCCAAAATTTCTTCCTTCCGTGTACACTTCAGGATCCCAATTATAAGTTACCTCCAGTAGTGGGGCGTGAGATGATTTAGCTTGTTCAATATCTTCGGTAGCACTTAGAAATACCAAGGTAAAGCGCCCTTTTTCATTTTCCGTACGTTTTACTTCAACCAA
>MHBB01000156.1:4423-6821 GCA_001803185.1 Legionellales bacterium RIFCSPHIGHO2_12_FULL_35_11 | reverse complement strand
TGCAATAAAAATCGAGCGCAATGTCTAGACTAGAAACTCGGACCATTGTGTGTAAATATTTCATTAGTCGTTTCTCCACAGGAATAACGTAGCTTATATTGGACATGTCAATTGTTTTTTATAGTATTTCCAATCCGGCATAAATTGACTCATTAATGCATAAAATCTTGAATTATGGCTAGCTTCTAATAAATGCACTAGCTCATGGACAATAACATATTCTAGGCAATTCAATGGTTTTTGTATTAAATTAAGATTAAGAGAAACACGTTGTTTTGATGAGTTACAAGAACCCCAACGGGTTTTCATAACCTTTATATGATAAGTCTGCACTTGCACACCAATAATCTCCTCCCATTTTTTTATCAAATTGGGTAATATTCCATGCATTTGTTGTCGGTACCACTGTTGCAGTAACGTCTGCCTTTCAATGACAGTTGCCCCATAGTTGATGAAACAATATATCGATTGTTCATCAATGGTAATATGATTTAGCGGAGTTGCCGTGTGCACAATCAGATCGTAGCGCTTACCTAAGAAAAAATGACTCTCTCCAGTTTCAAATTTCAAAGAACATATGGGTGGTTGCGCTTGTAACTTGATACGATGCGTATCAATCCAATCACGTTTTTCGTTAAGATAGCGATGAATTAAATCGAGTGGTAACCGTAATGGCGCACTGACTTTTACTTCGCCTTGATGGTTAATTCGTAGGTTCAAATTTTTAATCCGCTTTCTTGAAAGCTCAACTGGTAGCCCAGCTACATCAATGATCATACCGATATTGCCTTAATGACTTATATTGATTATCAGTGCTTTTCTGTTATTTACAGTCTATTATTAAACCCATACTTATTTTTAACAAGGAATACTTATGAAGCTGTATTACACCAAAGGTGCTTGTTCACTCGTAGTACGCATTATTATCAACGAATTAAATCTTAATGCTGACTTTGAATCAGTTAATCTTAGTACAAAAAAAACTGCGTCTGGACAGAATTTTCTTGGCATTAATCAGAAAGGTGCCGTCCCTGTTTTGGAAATTAATCCCAAAGAAATTCTGACTGAAAATGCGGTTATCTTGCAATATCTAGCAGATACTACTAAAGCCACTCAATTATTACCTGCCATCGGTGATTTTAATCGGTACCGCGTCCTTGAATGGCTGAATTACGTAGCAACGGATTTACATAAGGGCATTGGCATTTTATTTAATCCTGCAGTAACTTCCGAATTAAGAGAACAACTCTTTATTCCACTGCTCAAATCTAAATTGACTTTTGTTAACAATCATCTGCAGGACAATCGTTACCTAGCTGGCGAAAGCTTTACCTTGCCTGATGCTTATCTGTTTGTGATGTTATTATGGGCATCTTACTTCAACTTAGACCTCAAAGAATGGGGCCATTTAGCGCGTTATTTTGAGGAACTTAAATCAAGATTATCTATTAAAAAGGCACTGGAACAAGAAGGATAATAATGACGAAAGCAGCTAAATATGCCGCTATTCCATCTATTTTATATGGCACGGCCTGGAAGGAAGAAAACACACAGCGCCTGACTTATCAGGCATTAAATTTAGGCTTTAGAGGGATTGATACCGCCAATCAACGTAAGCATTATTTTGAAGCTGCCGTTGGGCTGGGAATTCAACAATTTTTACAAGACAGTCATCTGACGCGCGAAGATCTATTTCTGCAAACCAAGTTTACATCGGCTTCCGGCCAAGATCACCGTAAACCTTATGATGATCTCGATTCATTTGCAAATCAGGTCAAACAATCATTTGAAAGTTCGCTGCAGCATTTGCAAACCGATTACATCGATTCATATATTTTGCATGGTCTAGCATTGTCTCAAGGATTAATTGATGCTGATTGGGAAGCCTGGAACGCCATGGAGCATTTATTTCATGAAGGCAAAATGAAATTTCTTGGGATTTCCAATATTAATTTAGCGCAACTTGAACTACTTTGCAGCAAAGTTGCTATCAAACCGTCTTTTGTACAAAATCGTTGTTTTGCGGCGACCCAATGGGATCAGAAAATCCGAAGTTTTTGTGCGCAACAAGGAATAACGTATCAAGGCTTTTCTCTATTAACCGCTAATCAAAATGCTTTATTCAGTCCACTGATGCGTGTGCTAGCAACCAAATACTCTAAAACCATCCCGCAAATTATTTTTCGTTTTGCTTCACAAATAGGTATGTTGCCTTTAACAGGAACCACTGATCAACAACATATACGTGACGATTTAACGATTAGTGATTTTGAGTTAGGCCTTGATGATCTGAATAAAATCGAGCAACTCAATGATTGACATAAGTTTTCAATAACAGAATCAGTGCGATCATTACAGTACCCAACACAAACCAATAATAATTCAGTAATCCAGAGGC
>MHBB01000156.1:3925-4391 GCA_001803185.1 Legionellales bacterium RIFCSPHIGHO2_12_FULL_35_11 | reverse complement strand
CGACATGGGTAGCAATATTAACGCCATTCTCAACTTTTTTCTCAGCTTATGCGCGTGGTGGATAGACACTTGGACCACGCGGACAAGCCGCGGGGCGTAGGCGCGCGTTGGGGGGGGGATTGGAAACAGCGCCCTTACTTCAATTCAGTTTGAGCTCACAAATTTTTAAAAGTGTAGCCAGAAGTGTAGCCAAAAATTTATGCCATCTATAGTAAAGCGTGTAACTCCTTGATTTTACTGGTCGGGACGGAAGGATTTGAACCTTCGACCCCTAGCACCCCATGCTAGTGCGCTACCAAGCTGCGCTACGCCCCGATTTTTTTAAAATACGTCAAGATTTTATAATTTTCTTTGAATTCCTGCAATGGTTAAAATTTTTGTTGATATCTCTTCTATAGACAAATGGGTAGAATTTATATAAGGAATATTTTCTTTTTTATACAGCTGGGTTACTTTATTGGCTTCA
>MHBB01000156.1:2021-3830 GCA_001803185.1 Legionellales bacterium RIFCSPHIGHO2_12_FULL_35_11 | reverse complement strand
TTTTGATTTATATGGGTACAGAAATTCTGGCAAATTAAAAAATAACAAATCTTCTTCGGTAATAGGATAATTAGCCGCTAGTACTCCAAAATGTATTGCCATATACAAACAACTTGGAGTTTTCCCTGAACGCGAAACCCCGAGTAATATTATATCTGCTTTATTATAATCGGTAATTTTGATACCATCGTCATGCGCTAATGCGTAGTTAATCGCTTCAATCCGATCCGTATAAGATTGCACATCAGCCACACCATGAGTTTTGCCAACAGTATATGAAGATTTATCATGCAGTTCTTTCTCCAGAGGTCCTATAAAAGTGCTAAATAAGTCGAATATAGAGGCATGCGCCTGCTTAATGATATTAACTATGTCAGGATTAATTAATGTGATAAAAAGCAATGGCTTGAGCCCAGTATCAAGATAGCAACTATTTAATTCTTGCACTAAATCGTTGGCTTTATCTATTGAATCAAGATAAGGTATAGTTTTTTTTTCAAAGCGAATATTTTCAAATTGTGTTATTAAGCTATTACCAAGATGCTCGGCCGTGATCCCTGTGCCATCAGAAATCATAAATACTTTTCTTATCATTGAAAGGATCTCAAGTTATTATTATTCGTTATACGCGCCAATTGCCATAAATTTATTATACCGTTGTTCGAGTAAATCATCGAGAGAAAGTAATCTTATTGTTTGTAATTCATGAGAAATTGACGCTTTGATTTCATCAGCCATTGCTAAAATATTGCGATGCGCTCCGCCAAGTGGCTCGTAAATTATCTTATCAATTAATCCAAATTCAGCAATTTTGGATGCAGTAATGCCCATTGCTTTGGCGGCCTCATTGGCTTTAGTAGAATCTTTCCATAATATCGATGCACATCCTTCAGGTGAAATGACAGAATAAATACTATATTGTAGCATACATATGCGGTCCCCTACCCCAATGGCTAGCGCTCCACCAGATCCAGCTTCGCCGATTATAATACAAATTATCGGAGTACGTAATTGCGTCATTTCTAATAAATTGCGGGCAATTGCCTCGGACTGATTGTGTTCTTCAGCGCTAATTCCAGGATAAGCGCCAGCTGTGTCAATAAAGGTAATCAATGGAATATCAAATTTCTCTGCTAATTTCATCAAACGCAATGCTTTACGATAATCTTCTGGCTTTGCCATACCGAAATTACGATAAACTTTTTCTTTGGTGCGTTTACCTTTTTGGTGACCTAAAACCATAACCGATTCTGAATCTAAGCGAGCTAATCCGCCAATAATAGCAGGCGCAGCTGAACAATGTCGGTCACCGTGTAATTCTTGAAAATCAGTAAAGATTTGTGCAATATAATCACTAGTTTGCGGTCTGAGTGGGTGCCTCGCCATTTGAGTTATTTGCCATGGCTCTAGAGCGGAGAATATTGTTGCCATCAATTCTTGGCATTTGATTTCTAAACGGCCAATTTCTTCGCTAAGATTGATTTCTGAATCAATGCCAACCATACGCAATGATTCGATTTTTTGTTGAAGCTCTTCAATTGGTTGTTCAAATTCCAAATATTGTCTATTCATACACTAAATCCTTTGGCCTAATTATTTCAAATGCACTATGATAGCGGTAACTGATTTTTCATACCAGATTGTTTTTTTATGCAGAAGTTTGTTGTACATCGCAATATAATAAAAAATGTTACATTAAAATCCGATAAGATTGATTTATGGTGTTTTCCATTGCATGAAAATCTATATTTAAAACAATTTACCTTAAATGCAGAAGAACAACAGCGCGCGCAACAGTATTATACTGAG
>MHBB01000156.1:0-1960 GCA_001803185.1 Legionellales bacterium RIFCSPHIGHO2_12_FULL_35_11 | reverse complement strand
TATGGTAAGCCATTTTTAATCGACTATCCAGATTTAATGTTTAATGTAAGTCATTCTTGTGATTTTGCATTAATCGCAATTGGTTTAAAATATCAATTAGGAGTCGATATTGAACTATTTTCAGATAAACCATATGCGGGTATTGCACAGCATTGTTTTGCGCCAACAGAAATTGCTATTTTGACAAGACTGCCCTTTCAATTACAACGCTTGGTATTTTTTAATATTTGGACACAAAAAGAAGCATATATTAAAGCGTGCGGGGTTGGATTATCGTACCCTACTAAGCGCTTTACCGTTGCATTAATTCCCGGGACAACCATTATAATCGAAGATTATTTAACTAAGCAGCAATGGAATTTGATTTCTTTTATGCCGCATCCTACATGTTGTGCCGCGTTATGTACGCAAAATTTAATGAATACGATAAATTTTATAAATTTAGAATCCTTAGAATCAGTACAAAATGGAGATTATTTTGCAAATTAATAATATAATTGGACGAGAAATACTCGATTCTCGCGGTAATCCAACTGTTGAGGTTGATATAATTTTAACAGACGGAACGTTGGGGCGAAGTAGCGTTCCATCAGGAGCTTCTACTGGTACATATGAAGCTTACGAATGTCGTGATGGGGATAGCAAGCGTTACGCAGGAATGGGCGTCATGAAAGCGGTTGAACATATTAATCACGAAATTAATTCAGCTTTGCGCGGCATGATAATCAACGACCAAGAGCAAATTGATAAATTATTATGTGATCTAGACGGTACAGAAAATAAATCTCGCTTGGGTGGCAATGCTATTTTAGCTGTTTCATTGGCATATGCACGCGCATCCGCTAGTGCTAATTCACAGTCATTATTTGTAGCACTACATTACGATGAAATTGTTACGATGCCCATTCCATTAATGAACGTGTTAAATGGCGGTGTGCATGCGGATAATAATTTAGATATTCAAGAATTTATGTTAATGCCAATAGGTGCGCCTAATTTTCCCACGGCATTGCAAATGGGTGTTGAAGTGTTTCATGTATTGAAAAGCATCCTGAAGCAGCACGGATTAAACACTGCTGTCGGTGATGAGGGCGGGTTTGCTCCTAATTTACAATCGAACAGTCAGGCATTGGATATTTTAACGCAAGCGATAGAAGTTGCCGGTTTTAATCTAGGTCAAGATATTGCATTGGCTTTAGATGTTGCCGCTTCAGAAATATTTCAAGACGGATATTATCACCTAACTTCTGAAAAAAGGAAATTTACTGCAGATAAGTTGATTGATTATTATCAACAATTGGTTACACAATATCCAATTATTAGTATTGAAGATGGGTTAGATGAGCATGATTGGGACGGTTGGCATCAATTAACACTGGCACTTGGATCTTCAATTCAATTAGTTGGAGATGATATCTTCGTGACCAATAAAAATCTCTTGTCTCAAGGAATTCAACGCGGGATAGCTAATGCCATCTTAATCAAGCCCAATCAAATCGGAACT
Organism: Legionellales bacterium RIFCSPHIGHO2_12_FULL_35_11; assembly: GCA_001803185.1. Lineage (GTDB taxonomy): Bacteria > Pseudomonadota > Gammaproteobacteria > Legionellales > Legionellaceae > 2-12-FULL-35-11. The sequence continues at coordinate 456 of MHBB01000156.1, read as the reverse complement.
TTAACCGAGACTAAGCAAACCATTCGTTTAGCACAAAAGAATAATTACAAATGCATTATTTCACATCGTTCTGGAGAAACAGAAGATACATTCATAGCCGATTTAGCTGTGGCCACTGGTTGCGGTCAAATCAAAACCGGATCACTCTGCAGAACAGAACGTGTCGCTAAATACAATCAACTTCTAAGGATCTATGAATATTTAAATTGTCCGTACGCAAAGTTCAAAATAAATTAGGGCGTGTTTACAATTCATCCCCACCGCCTACGTGCCGCGGCTTGTCCGCGGCATCCAGAAGATAGTCAGGCTAAAAGTGTACTGAATTCATCCCCACCATCTACGTGCCGCGGCTTGTCCGCGGCATCCAGATGATCCCAATCAACGGCAAATATCTTCATATAGATCATGCCATCCTGGGTTTGGGGTGGATGATTTTTTTCTGATTTGCTCACGGAT
>MHBB01000155.1 GCA_001803185.1 Legionellales bacterium RIFCSPHIGHO2_12_FULL_35_11 | reverse complement strand
AGTATTAAAAACTGCGGAATCGAGTATAAATGAACAGCATAATATACATGGATTTAATTCAGGCGAAGAAAGTCTTGATATCTGGTTAAAAACCAAAGCAATCAAAAATCAAAAAGCAAATGCTTCTCGTACTTATGTGTCGCGTGATAATGAACGTGTCATAGCCTATTATGTTTTAGCATCTAGCTCGGTTGACGGGAGTTCGGCCGCAGGCCGTTTTAGACGAAATATGCCAAATCCAGTTCCAGTAGTGGTTCTCGGTAGGCTTGCTATAGATTTGTCATATCAGAATAAAGGTATAGGGAGAGCATTGGTAGGTGATGCAGGATTTAGAGTTATCCAAGCAGCTGAAACTATAGGAATTAGAGGGTTGCTAGTTCAAGAAATCTCTACCAAAGCAAAAGACTTCTATATCAAATTAGGTTTTGAGCCTTCTTTAATAGATCCTATGACGCTATAGTAGCGTCGTCTCCTTATTCATGCGGTTAAAAAAAGACCCCCTGACTCCACACGGGTATACTATTCACATTACTACTTTCACTACTATTATTTGATACATTATGGAAAAAATTTATACTGTTACTATTTATTGTAACAGGCTGCTGTTGCTGTTGCTGTTGCTTGTACATCTGCTGATACGACATGTTTTTAAATTCATCAATCTTCTTAATGAGAGCTTCGTTCGCGTCATCCGACTCCAAAGCCGCGATCCATTGTTGCAATACAGGCTGTTGGGCATTGATGATATGTTTATATAATCCCGGGGAAATCAAAGATTTGCATATTGATACGGATAAATCCAAGATATCAGTAATTTTTTTACCTAATTTTTCCATTACAAGCTCTAATTTATTATTGCTTAATAAGTTCAATCGTTCACGATGTACACTTGCATTTCTGCTGATTAATAGATCATTGTCAATTAATGCAAGTATAGGAGCGGAGGTGTAATATTTGCGCTCATCCTCATCCATGGAAAACGCAAAGGTACGTGCCGAATCATCATTAGATATAAAATCAATAAATTTTGGATGGCGATATATAGTCTGTTCGAAAAGAAATCTTGCTTTGATTAATTTTTCATCTAATCCATTATTGATATCAGCAAGATTGATGTGTTTATATTTAATTAAATAATACGTTTCGTACATAGTTAACGTATTTTGTGTGGTTGTCTTCAGAGCCAAGAAATCTTTTGGTGTTATATTAAGTTGATCTAAGTTCTTGTACAGAGCTTGAGTATGAAAAGCACTGTGTTGTTTTGGGGTAAGGTGAAATACTTGATCTAAAGTTAGCTGTTGTTTGATGACTAAATCCGCTGTCATCTCGGTAATATTATTTAGATGATACTCTGGTAATTCTATGACTTGTTTTATAGTAATCAGATTGGCATCAATTAATTTATCTATTCCAGGACGGCAGATATACGCTTTGTTCATTGAGAGTTTATAGAGATGTTTTAGGTTGGTATTGAATATTTTAAGCATATTAGATAAATTATTTGTCAGTAAGGCTTGTATTTGTATCTCTGATAAATACAATATATCAGCAGCTGATAATTCATCATTTAAGATCATTTCTGTGATCGCATGATTGGGCTTGATATTGATTAAACTGGCAAATTTTTCTGATTTTAACAGATCTAAATCAAGTTTGCCTAATAATAACAAACGTTGTATGGACATAGATTCCAAGCAATCCATTTGATTTTGATTTAAGTATAAAATGAAATGCAAATCTTTGCCTTGTGCTTCAATTAACTCTAAAATTAATGGGTCGATTGCACGAGTTAAGTTCTTGTATGGTTGTAGCAACGGGTTAAACTCTAGGACCTGAGTTAAACTGATTTTTTTATTAGCAATCATTCTCACAACGTTGGCGGTTAATAACTGATTGACAACATTTTGCTTGAGATTTGAATTAATGCTTAATATCTCATTGAGTTCAACATTCTTTTGTTGAATTAAGGTATAGATAGCTGGAATTTGTAGCAGCATGCATTGCACAGGAGTAAGTGTTAAAAACGCTTTGAATTGCTCGATGTTCTGCAACACAGAACGCTCGATTATAGATGCATGCGATTCTGTTGTTGTTTGGATTAACGTCATTGCTGATGCTAGATCTAATTCGCCCGAGATTGTGAAGCGCTCCAGTGTTGGCATTAATTTTCGAACGTTATCTCGTGATTGCACTGTGTTTAGTGGTAATACATAATTTTTAGCCATGTTTATGTCTATTTTGTTACAAACAATTAGTTTAGAAAATATTAGTAAATTTCTTAATTCATTATCATTAAATTGCAGAATCTCATTGATTTTCAACCCGCTAGTTAAGAAAAAGTCCAATAACTGCGGTTTGCTTAATAGACTACGTTGATAATGCGTCAAACGTAATATTTCAGGAATAGTGAGTTGATATTTTATACAGTCACTCGCTTTTATAAAATACAGATTAGACAATTCATTATCTGATAGAGTCTGAATGTTATCAACCATATTTTGTGATATGATTCCGTTTTCCAACAGTGAGAGTAATTGAGGTGAAGTGAATATGTTATCTTGTTGATCATTGTGCAATTCTGTCTCGGCTATTGGAATATAGCATTGTATGAATTTGTCAAAAGACATTTCTAGATTATTGATAGTTTGGATATATTTATTTTCAATAGCAGCCGTGATCTCAGGTACCTGGGATAAATTTTGTTTAAATTCATTAAATGAATGCCCGCGTAAACTTTTAATCAAATGAACGGTAAATTGTTTGAAAGCGACCGGATCAACTTCTTGTTCAGAGGGTTCGCGTCCTAACATTTTTGTAATTAATTTGATTTGAATTGAATCGGCCTCTATATAAGTATTGTCCCATAAATTATTAAAAATTGCCGTTAAATTGACAATTAGCGTTTCATCTGTCATCAATAATGCTTTAATTTGTTTATTTTTGCGATTGCATTCAAAAAAATCACCATTATAGTAAATAATGGCGTCTTGTAGTAGATCGTCTTGATTCAATA
>MHBB01000154.1:2847-2989 GCA_001803185.1 Legionellales bacterium RIFCSPHIGHO2_12_FULL_35_11 | reverse complement strand
ATGCAGGCAAAAAAAGCCAAAGAATGCGGTGCAAAACGCTTTTGTATGGGTGCAGCATGGAAGAACCCACCTAAAAAAGAATTTCCAGTTGTACTGGAAATGATTAAAGAAGTAAAAAAATTGGGTTTGGAAACTTGTGTAA
>MHBB01000154.1:1949-2816 GCA_001803185.1 Legionellales bacterium RIFCSPHIGHO2_12_FULL_35_11 | reverse complement strand
ACTACTCAAATCATCAGGATTGGATTTTTATAATCATAACTTAGATACATCGCCTGAATTTTATTCATCCATCATTACTACACGAACCTACCAAAATCGATTAGATACCATTACGAACGTAATAAATGCAGGTATTAATGTATGTTGTGGTGGTATTTTGGGGATGGGTGAGACGAGAGCAGATAGAATTCAAATGCTATTGGCGCTTTATCAATTGCCTGTTCATCCTGCAAGCATTCCCATTAATAAATTGATTCCTATCAAAGGAACGCCGCTTGAAAACGAAAAACCTCTCGATTCTTTTGAGTTTATCAAATCAATTGCAGCAACACGTTTGATTTTTCCAAAATCAAAAATCCGCTTATCGGCAGGGCGTGAAGGGATGTCTGATGAAACGCAAGCTTGGCGCTTTATGGCAGGCGCTAATTCTATTTTTATTGGCGATAAATTGCTGACAGAAAAAAATCCTGATCAAAATCATGATATGCAATTATTACAAACACTCAATATACGTACGCCATTATGCATAGCATCCACACACGATTAGAAAATTATTCAAAGCTTGGTCTCTTACGCAAGCGAAAAATAATCACAAAAGATTTCTTATCTAAAAATAGTATTATTTTAAATAATAAAAATTATATTAATTTTTCAAGTAATGATTATTTGGTACAGATACAGGTATTGGAAAAACAACAGTTTCCACAATTCTTTTGAAGGAATTTAATAAAAAAGGATATAAGACAGTTGGATTAAAGCCATTGGCATCGGGTTGTGTATTAAATGTAAAAAATAAGCTTGAAAATGAAGATGCGCTTATCCTACAAAAATCGGCATCTATTTTTTGCAAGTATGAGACTATCAATC
>MHBB01000154.1:0-1904 GCA_001803185.1 Legionellales bacterium RIFCSPHIGHO2_12_FULL_35_11 | reverse complement strand
AAATAAAAATTACACTGAATAAAAAACAATTATCAGAAAAAATTCTATCCTCAATCAATAAAGATGCAGATATTAATATTATTGAAGGTGCAGGAGGTTGGTGCATACCTTTGAATGATCATGAACTGTTTTCAGATACAATTGTTGGCCTGAAAATACCGGTTATTTTGGTAATTGCCATACGATTGGGCTGCCTAAATCATGCGATTTTAACTTTTCAAAATATGTTACAGCAGCAGGCAAACTTGATTGGTTGGATTGCTAATTGTATTGATCCCAATATGTTAGAAATTAGCGACAATATTGATACATTAAAACAATGGATAAAAAAACCTTGCTTAGGTATTGTTAAAAATAATCAGTATGACAATGCAGAAATCAATATTAATTTGATTGAAGAAATTTTATTTCAGCAAGGTAGTATCGCCTGAGGAAAATGTTTTTTCAGTTTTATCAGGCATTTTTAATGCAAGATGACCTTGTGCATTGATACCAGCGCCAATACCCATCACTTTTTTTTGCCCTGACATCACGGCAACTGATTTTCCAAATAGACAGTCTTTTTCTTTCCATTCGCTGATAAAATCCGACAAGCCGGATTTTGAAAACCGCTCTAAAAAATTCATCAAAGAATTAATCAATACTGCGCATAATAAATTGCGATCGATATACTGTCCTGTGATTTTTTGCAATGAACTCCACGGTTGGTCAATTTCTTTTTTAAGTGCATTTTGCATATTAACGTTAATGCCAATGCCTATAATCGCATTACAAAATCCATTTGACTCCGCATTAATATCAATCAAAATCCCAGCGATTTTTTGTTGATCTACCAAAATATCATTCGGCCACTTTACTACCAAATTATCTAAATGCGTTATTGACTCAATGGCATTACACACAGCAAGTCCTGTAATCAAACTTAATCCTGATAGTTCACTCATGTCCCTCTGAAAGGAGTAGCGTAGAGAAAAATAAATATTCTGGCCAAATGGAGAATGCCATTGTCTATTTAAACGACCACAACCTTTGGTTTGAATCTCAGCGACACATACCTTAATCGCTTTATCTCGGTCAAAATCATTTTTTAGATAGTCATTGGTAGATCCTACTTTTTCTAAAACATCAATTACAGGAGATGATTTTTTGATATTTTTTTTAATCTTATTCGCATCTAATAAAATAAGTCGTTTTTCTAATAAATAGCCTTTTCCCTTAACGGATTGAATTTCAACACCATACTCTTCAAATTTTTTAATCACCTTCCAAACAGCTGCACGCGTAATACCACATTTTTTACCAATGGATGTCCCATCATGGTATTGACCATCGCTTAATAACTCAGAAATTTTTACAAGATTGCTGGCTTCATTTTGCATATAAACCTTATTATTTTGAGTTCAGTAATGAATTACTGGGTTTTTATCAGTTGCGGTTCTCCCATTTTCATAAAAACTATTACCCTTTATTCCAAAAAATATATTGGCTTCCGAAGTAAGTTTTTTTAGGGTCCATCCGTCCTCATCCTTATCTGCACGATCTGTATCAACAATGAGAATAGATATTTTTGCCTTACCTTTATACCTTTCTCTTCGCAAGCGATAAGTGATCGCTCTCTGCAGCATGGTTTTATATCCACCACCACCCAGCACTTCGCAATCCAAATGAACATGAATATTATTTTGATCTGAAATTTGCTGTAAAAATTTTATGAATGATTGTTCGCTTTCACCTTCCACAGCCAAATAAATTCTTTTGCGTATTTTTCTAAACATTTTTTATCCAATCTGTGGTACAGCGCCTAATTCACCAGCAAGATATTTTTTCATTAAACTAGGTTCACGACGCAAGCCTTTAATATCGCGAGCACTATAAATTTGTGTTGCTTTTCCACATGGTTTTTC
>MHBB01000153.1 GCA_001803185.1 Legionellales bacterium RIFCSPHIGHO2_12_FULL_35_11 | reverse complement strand
ACCTCTGGGTTGCTTCGTCGCTGCGCTCCTCGCAATGACGGCATCTTTCAATTGACCGCAGTTTTAATCACACCCAATTTTGGGGTGCTTTTTGAAAAAGTCATAAAGTCCAGTTATAATGGTTGCTGACAATTGTCTTTGCCAGCTCAAATGAATGTCATTGATTGACAGCACGCCCTATTAATTGTCCTTTTTTTGAGGTCTTTTCCAGCCATATATTATTTTTTGGGTTGAGGTGGTTATTGTTAACTCTTCAGCGGGAACATCCTTTCGAATAGTACTACCTGCACCAATAGTGGCATTTTTGCCTATTGTGATTGGGGCGACTATTTGTGTATCTGAGCCTATGAATACCCCATCCTCAATTACTATCTTATGCTTATTGGCACCATCGTAATTACACGTAATTGTTCCAGCGCCTATATTTACATCTTTGCCAATAGTTGAGTCTCCTAAATAGCTTAAATGATTTGCTTTACTTCCTTCAGCAATTTGGCAATTTTTAACTTCAACAAAATTACCAATTTTACAATTGTCCATAATAGTGGTACCAGGTCTAATTCTAGCAAAAGGCCCGATTTGACAGTTATCAGAAACAACACAATTTTCTAAAACACTATTGGAAAATATTTTACAGTTCTTACCAATTTTAACGTTTTTCAATACACAATTTGGTTCAATAGTAGAGTTATCACCCAAGTAAACATTACCAAGAAAAACATTATTTACATCTATATAAACATCTTGGCCAAGATCAATTGTTCCGCGCACATCTATACGACTAGCATCTGCGAGAGTTGCTCCTTTTAAAAGTAATTCATTAGCCATTCTGGATTGAAATATTCGTTCAGTAAGTTGGAGTTGAACACGGTTATTTACACCAAGAATGTCATTATAGTCTGTGACTTCAACTGATGATATTGGCTTTTTTGCCGATACAGTCATTTCGATTAAGTCAGTTAGATAATATTCACTTTGAGCGTTTCTATTTTTTATAAGTGGAATAAAGTTGTGGAGATCAGAGCTTTTAGCACAACAAATTCCGGTATATATTTCCCGGATATCTTTAATTTTATCGCTAGCATCTTTTTCTTCAACAATAGCAGTAATAAGTTTATTTTCATCTCTAACTATTCTACCAAGGCCAAAAGGATTTTCTAAATTCGCAACTAACAGACTTAGACTTTCTGTTTTAAGACTTGCTTCAACTAAAGGTTTTATGGTTTGTATTCTAAGAAGAGGAGCATCTCCAGACAGAATAAGTACTTGAGCATCATTGGGGATATATGGTAATGCCATGTGCACTGCGTGACCAGTGCCTAATTGTTCATTTTGCACCACGAAATTTAAGTTAAGATGGGAAAATGTATCTTTGATTATCTGGCTCATACTACCTATGACAACATGTATTTGCGCTGGTTGCAACCCAAGTGCGGCATCAATAACTCTAGATAAAATAGGTGCACCACCAACTTCATGCATAACTTTAGGCTTACTAGAAAACATTCTTTTGCCAAGACCGGCAGCCAGAATAACTACATGTATGTTCATTCTTAAAAATTCCTATATAGATTATCACCTATTTTAACTAAAAAAAATAGTTTATAGAATATTGATATGAAAAGTATAGTATTTTATACTTTGCCCACAAAAAAACGGAGTATTGCATGAGTCTTGCAGGTAATTTTAAAAACATTAAGATTTTATTCCTAGTTCAAATAAGCTCGGCATTTTTATTAAGCTTGCTAGCATTTTATTTTTCAGGTACTATTGCTGCGCAATCTGTTTTGGTAGGGTCTTTTGTTTATATTGTGCCAAATTTTGTTTTCGCTAGAAAAATATTTAGATATCATGGCGCAAAATACGCAAAAAATATAGCTAATAGCTTCTATAAAGGTGAAGCTATAAAGATTGCGCTGTCTGTGGTTTTGTTTGCGGTTGTATTTAAATTTATGAATGTAACCCCAATTGGTTTTTTTTGTGCCTATATTAGTATGCAGTTGCTAATGTGGATTGTGCCTTTAATATTTATCTAACCTAAATTTTAGGTATAAGTAAGTGAATAAATATGATTTCTAATACAGATTATATCCAGCATCACCTAACATATTTGACTCTAGATCTTAAAACTATGACTTTGGGTCATAGTGGAGGATTTTGGACTTTAAACCTTGACACCATTTTCTTTTCATTAATTTCAGGAATACTGGTGTTAGCGGTTATGTATTGCGGAGCAAAACGGCTTGCTAGAGGTGTTCCTGGAAAATTACAGAATTTTGCCGAACTAATGCTTGAGTTTGCTGATAGTCAGGTCAAAGATTGCTTCCACGGCAAAAACAATATTATAGGTCCTTTAGCACTCACTATCTTTATATGGGTGCTAATGATGAACTTTATGGATATTGTCCCAGTAGACATTTTGCCAAATATTGCATCTGCTATTGGGCTTCATCATTTGAAAGTAGTTCCTACTAATGATCTTAATCTTACGTTTGCTATGTCGCTTTCAGTATTTATCCTGATTTTATTTTACAGTTTAAAAATCAAAGGGGTGAAGGGATTTGTTAAAGAGCTAACTCTTCAACCATTTAATCATCCAGCATTAATCCCGTTTAATTTGCTTTTAGAATTAGTCGGGCTAATTGCAAAGCCGATATCTTTATCTTTGCGACTATTCGGTAATTTATATGCTGGTGAGTTGATATTTATTTTGATAGCCCTACTTACACTGAATGGTACTTTATCATCATTAACTAGTACAGCAACATTAGGTATAGCTCAATTTTTATTGTCGTTAGGTTGGTCCATATTTCATATCTTGGTTATTACATTACAAGCATTTATCTTTATGGTGCTAACTATAGTGTACTTAAGTTTAGCGCATGAGGATCATTAACGCATTGGTAATATACTCGACTGTTTTTTTATAAACAAAAATCAGTCGAGTATTTAGAATTTTTAATTAACATTGTCCATTAAGGGGATAGATATGCAAGCAGCAAATTTGATAGCACAAATTCAAAGTATGACCGTAATCGCAGTAGCTTTACTTATAGGTTTGGGTGCTTTAGGTACAGCTATTGGGTTCGGATTGTTAGGTGGTAAGTTTTTAGAGGGCGCTGCTAGACAACCAGAAATGGTTCCTATGTTGCAAGTAAAAATGTTCATTGTGGCTGGTTTGCTTGACGCGGTAACTATGATTGGGGTTGGCATTGCATTGTTCTTTACTTTTGCAAACCCGTTTACAGGCGCTGTTCTTGCTAGTATTGGTTCATAAATATAAGCGATTTTTTATCCTATCTGGGTATTTGAGGAGATATTGCTTTGGATATTAATTTAACATTAGTCGTTCAGATGTTGGTTTTTTTAACTTTCGTGTGGTTTACCATGAAGTTTGTTTGGCCACCTCTTGAAAAAGTTCTTGAAGAAAGACGCACCAAGATAGCTGAAGGTTTAGCTGCAGCAGAAAGAAGTCGTCGCGAACTAGAATTAACTCAGCATAGAATTTCTGAGGATTTGAAACTTGCGAGAGCTAAATCAGCTGAAATAATTGAAAAAGCTAGCTTTAGAGCTGCTCAGCTGGTAGAAGAAGCTAAAGAAGAAGCTGTTAGGCAATCTGAACATATTGCTAAAGTAGCTCAAGAACATCTTCAACAAGAAGTGAATAGAGCTAGAGATAATTTGCGGAAAGATATTGGTAAGTTAGCTGTTGCTGGTGCTGAGAGAATTTTAATGCGTGAAATTAATGAAGAAGTTAATAAAGCATTAATTGACAACTTGCTGAAAGAGATTTGATATGTCAGATAATACCACAGTTGCAAGACCATATGCTAAAGCAATATTTGAGTTTGCTCTAGATACAAAATCTATGGTCGTCTGGTCAGATATTTTGACTAAGCTAACTCAGATTGTAAATGATAAAGATATGATGGATTTTATTCGAAATCCATCTTGTACACCATCTCAGAAGGCAGAATTAATCAGCTCGGTATTAGCTAATTTTTCACCTAAACTAGAAGAGGATCATATTAGTAATATATTAAATCTTCTTTCTGAGAATCATCGGTTGCAAGCAATTCCAGATATTACTATTCAATTTCAACTACTGAGAAGAGAGTTTGAAAAAACCTTGGAAGTGCAAGTTATTAGCTTCGCGCCTTTTACTAAAGAGCAAGAGCAAAAGTTAGTTGATATATTGAGTAAAAAACTTCAACGTAGTGTATCACTTGATGTGAGTATAGATAAGTCACTACAAGGTGGGGCCGTTATACGGGCTGGACATCTAGTTTTTGATGCTTCGGTTAGAACCCAAATAAAAAAACTTAACGGCGTTTTGGCCGCTTAATGCTTATAAGAGGATAGATTCTATGTCAGAACAAGTCGCTTTAAATCCATCTGAAATTAGCGAATTAATTAAAGAAAGAATTAAAAAATTCCAAATTTCATCTACCGCAAGAGATGAGGGCAAGTTAACCAGTATTAAAGACGGTATTGCTAGACTTCACGGTTTAAGTGATGTTATGCAAGGTGAAATGGTTGAGTTCCCAGATAATGTTTTCGGTTTAGCTTTAAACCTTGAAAGAGACTCAGTTGGGGTGGTAATCCTTGGTGATGCTAGCTCTTTGCGCGAAGGCATGACTGGAAAATGTACAGGTAAAATTCTAGAAGTCCCTGTTGGCCCAGCGTTACTCGGTAGGGTTGTTGATGCACTTGGTAATCCTATAGATGGGAAAGGCCCGATTGAAGCAGCTAAGTTTTCTCCTATTGAAAAAGTTGCGCCAGGGGTAATTTCCCGTAAATCAGTTGATGAACCTGTTCAAACTGGTCTTAAAGCTATCGATGCGATGGTTCCAATTGGTCGTGGTCAACGTGAGTTGATTATTGGTGATAGACAAACAGGAAAAACGGCAATTGCTATCGATGCTATTATCAACCAAAAAAATACTGGAGTTAAGTGTATTTACGTTGCAATTGGTCAGAAAGCTTCTTCCGTTGCAGCTATAGTTAGAAAACTTGAAGAGCATGACGCCTTAAAGCATACAATAGTTGTGGTTGCAGGTGCCGCAGATTCTGCCGCTTTGCAATATATTGCTCCATATGCTGGTTGCAGTATGGGTGAATACTTCATGGAGCGAGGTGAAAATGCACTGATTGTTTATGATGATTTGACAAAACAAGCTTGGGCATATCGACAAATTTCATTATTACTACGTAGACCACCAGGCCGTGAAGCTTATCCTGGAGATATTTTCTATTTACATTCACGATTGTTGGAAAGAGCAGCGAGAATTAGCGCAGAAGAAGTGGAAAAATTAACTAACGGCGAGGTAAAAGGAAAGACAGGATCATTAACTGCTTTACCGATTATCGAAACTCAGGCTGGAGACGTATCCGCTTTCGTTCCAACCAACGTTATTTCTATTACCGATGGTCAAATCTTCCTAGATGTTAACTTATTTAACTCAGGTATTCGACCAGCTATTAATTCTGGTTTATCAGTTTCGCGTGTAGGTGGTGCGGCTCAAACCAAGATTATGAAGAAACTTGGTGGTGGTACTAGACTTGCTCTTGCACAGTTTAGAGAATTAGAGGCTTTCTCGCAGTTTGCATCAGATCTTGATGAGGCAACAAGAAAGCAACTTGAGCGTGGTCAACGAATTACTGAATTAATGAAACAAAATCAATATTTTCCATTATCAGTTGCTCAGATGGGTGTTACCTTATATGCAATTGAAAAAGGATATCTTGACGATGTTTCTGTTGCTGAAATTACTTCATTTGAAGCGGCGCTTCATAATTTCATGCATCTGGAGCATGCAGATTTATTAAAAGAAATAAATAAATCTGGTGGTTATAATGATGATATTGATGCACGGTTGAAAACTATATTATCTGAATTTAAAAAGACTGGTAGCTGGTAGAGGCAAATATGGCTGGAGCTAAAGAGATTCGTTTAACGATTCAAAGTACTCAGAAAACAAGAAAAATTACGCATGCAATGGAAATGGTTGCAGCTAGTAAAATGCGTAAAACTCAAGATAGAATGCGTGCTTCAAAACCTTACGCTACTAAGATTTATGATGTAGTAAAGCATATAGCGAGGGCTACTTCAGAATATAAGCACCCTTTTATGGTTGAAAGACCGATGAAAAGAATTGGTCTTATTGTTATTACTTCAGACAGAGGTCTTTGCGGGGGATTGAATACCAATCTTCTTAGGGAAGCAGTAAGAGCAACTAAAACATGGCGCTCACATAATCAGGAAGTTGATTTTTGTGTCATAGGCAGAAAAGGGCAAGCTTTTTTTAGTAGGGTTGGTGGTAGAGTGTTAGCATCTGTTGATCAACTTGGTGATACTCCTGGTGTAGCTGATTTACTAGGGGTAGTTAAGGTCATGCTTGATGCATATTATGAAGGTAAAATTGACTCTTTGCATATTGCATATAATGAGTTTGTTAATACTATGACTCAAACTCCAATAGTTAAGCAACTTTTGCCTCTACCAAAGTCTTCAGAGGATGAAAAAAATCTTGGGCATCATTGGGATTATATTTATGAGCCAGATGCAAAAGAACTATTAGATGCATTATTAGAGCGTTATATAGAGTTACAGGTTTATCAAGGTGTTGTTGAGAATATTGCATGTGAGCAAGCAGCAAAAATGATTGCTATGAAAAATGCAACCGACAATGCAGGTGAACTTATTAAACAATTTCAATTGGCTTATAACAAAGCTAGACAAGCCGCTATTACACAAGAACTAGCGGAAATTGTTAGCGGAGCAGCCGCTTTAGAAGAGGGTAAATAATGAGCATAGGTACAGTTGTTCAAGTAATTGGTCCGGTAGTTGACGTTGAGTTTTCTCGAGATAACGTGCCGAAAGTTAACGATGCACTACAATTAGTAGATGGTGGATTAGTTTTTGAAGTCCAGCAACAATTAGGTGATGGCGTTGTTCGTACTATTGCTATGGGTACTACCGATGGTTTACGCCGTGGTCTACAGGCTAAAAATACCGGTGAGCCTATTAAAGTTCCTGTCGGCACTAAAACTTTAGGTCGAATAATGAATGTTCTAGGTGAGCCAATTGATGAAGCAGGTCCTATTGGAGCTGAAGAAACTTGGTCTATTCATCGTAATCCACCTAGTTATGCTGAGCAAGCAAATAGCCAAGAAATCCTCGAAACTGGTATAAAGGTAATTGACTTACTTTGTCCTTTTGCGAAAGGTGGTAAAGTCGGTTTATTTGGTGGTGCCGGGGTAGGAAAGACGGTAAATATGATGGAACTGATCCGTAATATAGCCATTGAGCATAGCGGTTATTCTGTATTTGCTGGTGTTGGTGAGCGTACCAGAGAAGGAAACGATTTCTATCATGAAATGAAAGAATCGAATGTTCTTGATAAAGTATCATTAGTTTACGGTCAGATGAATGAGCCACCAGGTAATAGATTGCGTGTTGCTTTGACTGGCTTAACTATGGCGGAAAAATTCCGTGATGAAGGTAGAGACGTCTTATTATTCGTTGATAACATTTATCGTTATACTTTGGCTGGGGTAGAGGTTTCAGCGCTATTAGGTAGAATGCCTTCAGCTGTAGGTTATCAACCTACTTTAGCGGAAGAAATGGGTATGCTACAAGAGCGTATTACTTCAACTAAAAAAGGGTCTATCACATCTATTCAAGCGGTATATGTTCCAGCTGATGATCTAACTGACCCATCTCCTGCAACAACTTTTGCGCACTTAGATGCGACAGTAGTGTTATCGCGTCAAATTGCAGAGCTTGGTATTTATCCTGCAGTTGACCCATTAGATTCAACTTCAAGACAATTAGATCCATTAATTGTTGGTCAAGAGCATTATGAAACAGCTAGACGCGTACAGCAGACTTTACAGCGTTATAAAGAGCTTAAAGATATTATTGCAATTCTTGGTATGGATGAATTATCTGAAGAAGATCGAAAATTAGTGACAAGAGCAAGAAAAATTCAAAGATTCCTGTCCCAGCCGTTTTTTGTTGCGGAAGTTTTTACTGGTTCACCAGGAAAATATGTATCTCTTAAGGAAACTATTAAAGGATTTAAGGCAATTTTATCTGGTGAGTATGATGATTTGCCAGAGCAAGCTTTCTATATGGTTGGAAGTATAGAGGAAGCTGTTGCTAAAGCTGAAACTTTATGAGGCAGTCAGACGAAATGGCTATAACTACGTATTTAAATATAGTAAGTGCTGAGAACGAAATATTTTCCGGAATAGTTGAGCAATTAGTTGCTTCTGGTGAGTTGGGTGAACTAGGAATAATTCCAGGGCATGCGCCATTACTTACAATTTTGAAGCCAGGTGAGGTTATGATTACTTTGCCTGGGGGAAAGCAAAAAATTTATTATATTTCTGGTGGAATGCTTGAAGTTCAGCCATATAATGTAACAATACTTGCTGACTCCGTTGTGCGAGCTGAGAATCTTGATGAAGCTGCAGCGTTAGCTGCTAAGGCTAGAGCAGAAGAAGCTATAGCTAATAAAAATGCTGATATGGATCATTCTATTGCTACAGCAGAGCTAGCAATGGCAATGGCTCAAATAAGAGTTATACAAAAATTAAGAAAGACAATTAAATAGCTTAAGTCTCTACCATAATATATTTATAGTAAGATGAGTGTCCAACTTCAGTTCTAGCTTTAAAAATGTTTTTTGTAAAAAAGGAAATTAAGGAAAGTGGGATTAGAAAAGCCAAATAAGCAAAAAATAAAAAATCATATTTACCCTTCAGATTCCAGACTGCTCTTACCAAAGGGTTTTGTTTCAGAGTCAAAAAAGACTTTTACTAAAAATCTTAAAACTGTAGCTGTTATAGGTAGTGGTTGGTCAGGGTTTGAAGCCGCTCTCGCTTTTTGTGAAGCTGGATACATAGTTACTATTTTTGAGCAAGGAGAAGATTTAGTTCCTACTGCAGCTAATTCAAGCAAATATACTGGTCGTACTCATATTGAAGGATTCCACTACCCAAGATCTGCGACTACTAGGATGCATTGTCGAAGTGATTATGATTTGTTTATAGAAAAGCACGCTGCAGTTCTTGTTCCAAACAGGAATTCCTATTATGGCTTAGTTAAGCGTGATGGTGAGGGAAATAAACCAAAAATAAATTTAAAGCAATTCCATCAAATGCGAAAAACTTCCACGAAAAAAATTACACTTATAAAATTAAAAAAAAGTAACTTATTGACCGATGATTTCCAAGAAGTGTTTTCTGTAGAAGAGCCAGGAGTTAAAAATGGACAGGCATTACGAGAGTATTTTCGCGATACTCTTATGTCTAAGAACATCAAAGCTTTTAAAAACATGGAAGTTCTAGATATATACAAGGAAGGAGACAAATTTAAAATGAGACTCCATAATAAATTAATGAAAAATTCTGAACCATTTGATTCTGTAGAATTTGATCATATTGTTAATGCTACTGGTTTTAGAAGCAATATTCCAAAAGATTTTTCAAACAACCCTTTAGGTATCACTCTTATTTATCAACCAGTTGTTGGCCTCAGATTTGAAGATACAAAATCCGAACGTGGAGAATTTTCTATGTTGGCTCTAGATGGAGCAAATCCTTGTTTGATGTATAATGGAGTTGATCCAAATACAGGTAAAGCCATGTATACTATGACTGATGCTGCATCAACAATTTTGATGACTTGTAAGTCTAGTGAAGATGCATGGCGATTGCTGCAAATGTTACCACCAAATTTTGTTGAATGTGAAGTTCTTCCAATAGCTCTTTCCCATATGAGAACGTTTATAAAGCGTTTTTCAGATAGATTTAAGTTTATTGGTTATAATGAAGGTGTCATAGCTAAACCTGTTTCCCGAAGTGAAATTAGAACATCTTTTTGTTTTACTTTTGATGGGATAGCACATATTTTCCCTGGAAAAATGTCTAATGCTGGCCCGGTTGCAAAAGAGTTAGTCAAACTTATTTCAGGAAAGAATGAAAATGTAAAACAAATTGGTGCATATAGCTTTCTTGAAGGTGGACGATTAGCTGAAGCTTTTGAGGAGATTAAGGATTTACCTGATGGTAAAGAACATAACACCTGTTTTACCTCTCCATATGATGAATTAAATAGATTAGTTTCTACAACATATCTTACATATTCGAAAAACCCAGGAATTTTTTGGCATAATAGTAATGATAGTTATGACACTAGAAATAGTCGTCACAATAAGGAGAAGAGTGGCAGTGAAGATTTGAGTAATCGAATAACTAACTTCTCTTTTAATCGTTCATAAAGTTGTGAGCTGTAAATATGCTATCTAAAATATTAAGAGAGAATAATATATTCTTAAAGTTAGACCAGTATGTTGCTATTGTTCTTAGCTCTTTATCTGAGCCCGCGATAATTTTAGACGGCAATGATAATGTTATTGGTTGTAATGAGGTATATTTAAATATTCATCAACTAGAGATAGAAGAGATCTTAAAAGCAAATTATTTTTCATATCTTACAGAAAATGATTTACCTGTTCCATCTGACTCTCGAAAAAAGTTATTAGATTCGAATGTTGAAAAAATTACGTGCCATGTTGTGCAAAACAGAAGAAGCCTTAAATATTATCAGTGGAATGCTACAAGTACCTTATTAGATACAGACAACGAAATTATTACTATTATAGGGCATGATGTAACAGTTCTTTTAGAAAATGCAATCAAAGAACAGCTTCTTCTAGAGTCTTTAATTGATTCAGTACCTATTCAGATATTTTGGAAAAATAAAAATCTTGAGTTTTTGGGATGCAACAAGAGATTTGTTCAATCTTTAGGATTTAAAGATAAAAGTGTAATTATCGGTAAAACGGATTTTGATTTGCCTGTTTCAAAGGAAGACAGCGAGGCTTTTCGCAAGGATGACCTGTACGTAATCACTAGTAAAAAACCTATGCTAAATATTGAAGAACCGCAATGTTTTGATAATGGGGAAAAAAGAACACTATTGACCAGTAAGGTGCCATTGTTTGATGAACATAGTGAGGTATATGGTGTAATTGGAATTTATCGCGATATTACAGATCAGAAAAAAACCGAAAATGAGTTGAAAAATGCAATATCATTAGCTGAGCAAGCAAATAAAACAAAATCAGAATTTATTGCAAATATGAGTCATGATATTCGTACTCCTTTAAGCGGCGTTGTTGGTATGTCGCAACTTTTAGTTGATGCTTTAGACAATCCTGAGCAAAAACTGTATGCTAAGTGGATAAATGAATGTGGAGTTCAACTTCTTGGTTTGTTAAATGATATACTAACTGTTATCGCAGTAGATAATATTTCAGATAAAGATCTACCAAACTTAGAGATATTTAAGCTAAGGCAATGTGTTGATGAAATTATGCAATTAGAGCGACCATCAACTACTATGAAGGGTATTGACTTAAATTTAGTCATAGATGACAGTATACCGGATTTATTAGTAGGAGATCGCCCAGCTTTATATCGTATTTTATTAAATTTATTAGGAAATGCTATAAAGTTTACAACCGTAGGTATCGTTGCAATTGAAATTAAATTGCTTAAAAAAATATCTAATAGCGTAAATATAGAGTTTAAAATTGTAGATACTGGCATTGGTATTCCGGAAGAGTTACAAAATAAAGTATTTGATAGATTCTATCGAGGAAATCCATCCTATAAGGGAGTATATTCTGGCCATGGAATCGGTCTTCATATTGCTCAATCCTACATAAAGCGTTTAGGTGGCGAGTTAAAATTTATAAGCAAAGTAGATTGCGGGACAACTTTTTATTTTAACTTAGTATTTGATTTGGCTATTGATAATAGTATCAATAATCTTCAACAGGCAACAAATGCAAAAAAATCGGCACAGCCATTAGAATATCTATGCGTTGAAAATAAAAATCCAATGGTTTTACTGGTTGAAGATAATTTTGTAGCTCTAAAGGTACTTGAAAGTATTATGAAGTTACTTAATGTAAAATTTGTAAGTGCGAATGATGGAGAAAGCGCACTAGAAATAGCAACAAGGCAAAGTTTTGATTTGGTAGTTACAGATGTTGGGTTGCCAGGTATGTCTGGAAATGAATTGGCTATAAAAATAAGGGATTGGGAAGGGAAAAACTCGAAATCAAGAATACCAGTTATTGGGCTCACAGCGCATGTTAGAGAGCAAGTTCGTGAGTTGTGTATCAACTCAGGGATGGATGATGTTTACAGTAAACCTATGGATTTAAGCACAATGAAGGGAATTATTGCTAAATTTACTTAAATTCGAGAGGCATTTGTTAGGAGTAAGTATGAAAAGAATTAGTTTTTTTACATTATTTTTGGTTATGTATAGTGCAATGGCCAGTGAACCCAATCGATGTTTATATTTTAGTATTATGATTAGCAATAATACGAAAGAAACATGTAGACTGTTAGATAAAAACATTAAGCACGGGAAAATTAGTTCAAGCACACAAGTACCTGTATTAATCATGCCAGGAAATTCTAGCTATCCTTTTGAAATGAAGCAGCAAATTATGGGTCCAGAAATAGTTTTAACTTATCAGTGCGGAAAGGGAAATGAAGTTAGTTTTTATTCCGCTCAGGGATTATGCATCGCTTCTCATGGTTCAATAAATGCGGGGGTTTTATATTCCCAAAATTTAACAGCTACTTTTAATAGAGATTCGGGAAGTTATTTATGGGATAGAAACGGAGCTATTAATTGGATGATAAGTTCGTATTAGATTCACAAAAAATGACACGTTGTTGGTGGGTCACTCAGGGCCTCACTGCCATTAAGTTAAGGATTTTGTCCTTCCCGCGAAGGCGGGAATCTATCCCTAAAGTGGCACTGTGCCTGCTTAGAAATAGATTCCCGCCTTCGCGGGAATGACAGTGTTTTTCTTAACTTAATGGCAGTGATGCGTAGGCCCTGGTTGCTTTTCTAGGATTATGTAAGGATAGTAGATAAACTATGAATAATAGTAAAAAATCTGATTGGAATATCTCTGATGAAATAACAGCGACACAAGACCCGTTGTTGTATTGCTTACTTTTGTTAACCAAATATTTTAACGCGCCTTGTTCGGCAGCATCTTTAACTGAAAGGTTGCCGTTAATTAGGAACTGCTTAACACCAGCATTATTGATTCGAGCCGCTGAACGAGCAGGTTTGGCGGCAGAAGTTAATAAATTAAATTTAAACAATATTAGTGATTTGGCTTTACCTGCTGTGCTTTTATTAGATGGCGGCGATGCATGTGTTTTATTTGAAAAAGATAAAGATGATAGTACAGTTATTATGCATAATGCAGGTCAGGGTAAAGTAGTCATTTCAAATGAAGAATTAGAAAAAAAATATATAGGTTATGTTATTTTTGTAAAGCCTATTTATCAATTTACGAAGAGAACAGAAGAAACAGCAAAAAAGAATGCTAAAAACTGGTTTTGGGATGTAGTTAGAAAGTCATGGCCAGCATACTTAGAGATTTTAGCAGCATCCATTTTAATTAATGTCTTTGCTTTAGCCATCCCGTTATTTACAATGAATGTTTATGATAGAGTAGTCCCTAATCATGCAATTGAAACCATGTGGGTTTTAGCTAGTGGGATTGGGTTAGTTTTTCTTTTCGATATTTTTTTAAAGTCTTTGCGCGCTTATTTCATTGATGTGACAAGTAAAAAAATTGATGTTAATTTATCCGCAATTATTTTTGAGCATATTTTAGGAATACAAATTGACTCAAGACCAACTTCAGTAGGGGCCTTTGCAAATACTATACAATCTTTTGAGGGTTTTAGAGATTTTATTACATCTACGACAATAACAGTTTTAGTTGATTTACCGTTTGTGTTTTTATATTTATTAGTTATTTATTACGTAGGTGGTAGTTTAGTATTGGTTCCAATTTGTGTGATTCCAATTATCTTTATTTTGGGGATATTACTGCAGTCATCTTTAACTAGATTAACTAAGTCTACTTTCGCGTTATCAGCAGAAAAACAAGCAACTTTAATTGAGTCATTGTCAGGGATAGAGGCTATAAAAAGTTCTGGAGCCGAGGGGATGATGCAAGGAAGGTTCGAGCAAGTGGTTATTTATGCAGCGAAAATAGGGGTCAAATTAAGATTATTAGTAAACTCTAGTATCAATATAAGTGCTTTATCTCAGCAAGTTGCAAATGTCCTAATTGTTATTTTTGGGGTATATAAAATTATTGATGGCGATTTAACCGTTGGGGCTTTAATTGCTTGTACAATATTATCAGGTAGATCTCTAGCTCCTATGGGGCAAGTATCCGCGATTTTCACTAGATATTATCAATCAGTCCAGGCATATAATTCTATTAGTGATGTAATGAAATTGCCAACTGACGTTGTTGCACATAAGCATTATCTGCATAGACCAAATTTACAGGGTACAATTCAATTTAAAAATGTTGAATATCATTACCCTAGTCAATCTGCTGTTACTTTAAATAATGTTTCTTTCAAAATAAACGCTGGTGAGAAGGTTGCTATCATTGGTAAGATTGGTTGTGGTAAATCGACTATTGCTAAATTAATTTTAGGCTTATTTAAGCCATCACAAGGAAGTATTAGCGTAGATGGCACTGATTATTTACAAATTAATCCAGCTGATTTAAGAAAGCAAATAGGTTATGTTGCACAAGATGTAGTGCTATTTTATGGAAGTATAAAAAATAATATTAGTTTAGGAACAGCTGGAGTAGAAGATGATATGATTCTTAAAGCAGCTGAAATTGCTGGCGTTACAGAATTTACTAAAAATCATCCTGAAGGATTTGATAGGCAAGTAGGTGAAAGGGGTAGCCAACTATCATCTGGGCAGAGGCAAGTAGTGGCTTTAGCAAGAGCAATATTATTGGAACCGCATATTTTAATTTTAGATGAGCCAACAGCTTCAATGGATGATAGTACCGAGCAAATTGTTAAGAAGAATTTGAGTTCTTATTTAAATGCAAATACTACGTTGATTTTAGTTACACATAAAATATCAATGCTTAGCCTGGTTGATAGACTAATTGTTGTTGATAGCGGTAGGATTGTAGCTGATGGTCCAAAAGAAAAAGTTATTGCAGCATTGAAAGGGCTTTCAAATGAGCAAAATAAGCAGAATAATGCTGTAGAAGCTCTAGTATAGTAGAGCGCGCGCGGCGAATAATCATGATTTATGGGTCCTGTTAGTATTTCAGGGAATCTGGGTTTTGGGTGTTGCTATACTGCGCGCGGTCACAATCTGAAGTTTTTTTTGACGACGTTATTTTTGTGTCAGTTTGCCGTTTAAATCGCAGCGCAATAGCTGGACTATTGTCAAGATTTAAACGGCAAAATGGCGCGAAAATAGCAAGTCAAAAACTTCAGATTGTGACCGCGCGCAGTATACATGTCAGCCTTCATAATAAGAGATAGCTATGTCTAATCCTCCATTAGGTATACTTGGTGATAGTAGTCCGGAAACATTAAAAGAAACAAGCCAATTTTCGCATATTATTTTATGGACTATAATAATTTGCTTAATTATTAGTTTTTTTTGGGCAAAATATTCAATTTTGGATGAAGTAACCTCTGGTCAAGGGAAAGTCATTCCATCTAGTCAGATTCAAGTAATTCAAAACTTAGAAGGCGGGATTGTTGATAAAATTTATGTAAAACAAGGAGATATCGTTAAAAACGGACAAATTTTATTGCGCTTTAATGATACTTTGTTTTTATCAAAATTTAATGAAAAACTTAAGAAATTGGATGATCTAAAAATAGAATTAATTCGCCTAAAAGCTGAAATTAATCAAGAAGAACTAGTTTTTCCAAGTAGGCTTAAAAGAGAAAATCCAGATTTAGTTATGTCTGAGGTCGCACTTTTTGCATCACGAAAAAAAGAAGTTGGTCAAATGAAAAAAGATATAGATCTAGCGAGTACTGAATTACAGTTGACCAGGCCATTAGTATCCAAAGGCGCAGCATCTCCAGTTGAGGTTTTACGGTTAGAGAGGACTGTGAGCGAGCTTGAAGGAAAACTAAATGCATATAATAGCCAAACAGCACAAAGATTTAATGAGGCGAAAGGAGAGTATTTAAGTCTTAAAGAAGATATTCGCGCGGATAGAGATCGACTCACAAGAACAACAGTTCGCTCACCAGTAAATGGAGTTATTAAACAGTTAAAAATAAATACAGTCGGCGGAGTTTTAAAGCCTGGTATGGATATTCTAGAAATAGTACCCATGGATGATACACTTTTAATTGAAACAAAAATTAGACCATCAGATGTTGGATTTATTCATCCTAATCAAAAAGTTATGGTAAAAATCAGTGCTTATGACTTTTCTATTTATGGTGGTTTAGATGGTGTTGTTGAGCAAATTAGTGCAGATACCATTACTGACGAAGAAGATAAAAAGAAGGAAAGCTATTATATTGTTTTAGTTAGAACCAATAAAAATTACCTAGGCACTAAAGAGAAACCTTTATATATTATTGCTGGTATGCAGACTACAGTTAATATTTTAACTGGTAGAAAATCTGTTCTTGATTATCTATTAAAACCAATTTTAAAAGCCAAACATAATGCTCTTCGCGAGAGGTGATGGAGCCACATCTAATAGACTTCTCTTTAAAAAGTCATAAAGTCCAGTTAAGCATAAATTGCGACGCTAGCCATTAATAAAAATCCAATAATTACAAAGCTAAAATATTTAAGGTTACAACATCTTTGGACCATAACGCAGCGTTCTAGACCATGTAAAGTGCCGAGATATAAAAATGTTCCGGCAGAAACCGCAATTAAAACCGGGTCAATTAAAGAGTTGGTGGATACATCATGCCCTAAATACCAACCCAAATAAACTCCAAGCGGTGTCATAACTGCAAAGATCAAGAAAAGTATAATATTTTGTGAATTTGATAATGAGCTCTTATTTAGTTGAACAGAAATAGCAAAACTTTCTGCCCATTTGTGCGTAATTATAGCTAAAAATAACATTATCGCTATAGAGTAACTTTCACTAAATCCCAATGCGGTTGCTAAAACTAATGAATGTATTGATAACATAACCCAAGCTAAAATCGCAAATGCTGGATGACGATGATTTTTGTGATGATATAATTCTTTTCCTAAATGCTCAAACCATAAAAATATAAGAAAAGTTAAACCAGTTATTAAAAATCCAAAAGGGTAGCTATACCCCATTTTGAGAAACATGTTGCCAGACTCTGGAAGCAAATGTAGTAATGCAGCACCAAGAAAAACACCGGTAGCTAAGGTTTCGCCTATAGGAAAATCTAAGTGTTCTGTTTGCTTACGCTTTTTAAAAGGGTACCAGCCAGCTATTATAATTACAATAAATATGCTTATTGAAAAAAATAACTTTAAACTGTCATCTGTAATTTGGTTCATTTATGTTTTTCCTGAGATAACACGATAATTTCTTCTTGGAAATTTAGTAGATGGATTATACTGATTTGTTGATTATTTTGAATATCTTTTTTTAGGATCTTGGCTAGGTCTTCCCAATTTTGAAATGATTTATCTATTGTAATATTTATAGCAATTTTTCCATCAATATAATGGATAGTCCAAGATTTTATTTCAGGAAACTCCATTTGCCAATTTTTAATTAAACTATTTTCAAGTGAGATTCTACTTGGAAGATGTAGGGATGGCGAGGATGTTTCATCATCTTCTGGGTCAACATGGATAGTAACGTCTTTGATAATAGGTTTTTCATCTTTTAGTTTTTTATGGGCTCTTTGTGCTATATGATGTCCTTCCGAAACTGAAATTAAAGGAGATACTAAAATATGTACATCTACAAACATATCTTTGCCCATCATTCTACTTCTTAATTGATGAGTTTTTTTGACCCCTTCAACGGAATTTATAATCTTTTCTAGTTCAAATAACTCTTGTTTGTCTATTCCAGTATCAACTAGCTCTTTAACGCTATTCCATCCGTAGCTCACGCCCATTTTTACTATCATGCCGCCGATAATAATAGCTGCAATTGGGTCTAGAAAATTATAGCCAAACAAACTACCAACGATGCCAACTAAAACTACTACTGAAGATGCCGCATCAGATCGATGGTGCCAGGCATTAGCAATTACTAGAGGAGATTTTATTTCTTCACCTACTTTTATTGTAAAATGAAATAACATTTCATTTGCAATAATGGAAATAAAAACAACGGGAATTGCTAAGAATATAGGGGTGTGAATTGATTTGGATAAAAGAACGTTTAAAGAATCCCAGGCTATACCAAATCCTGCTAAAATCAATAACATAGCCAATAATAAAGTTGCTGCTGTTTCAATTTTTTGATGACCATAAGGATGATTTTCATCTGCTGCGGCACTGCCATATTTTGAAGCAACTAGTACCATTGCGTCAGTAAATAGATCGGAAAATGAATGGATACCGTCGGCGATTAAAGCGTGTGATTTAAAAAAAACGCCCCCGAATACTTTTAGAATTCCTAAGGCTAAATTTATAACAGCGCCAATTAAGGTAATATTTTTTGCCTTAGTATAACGAGTATTTTTGTGCATATGAATATTCCGCAGCCGGATCGCCAATGGCATTCGCTTATATTGAAAATTTACCATCATATGATAAGATATCGACTCAAACATTTCTAGGATTAAATTGATGAAAGGCAAAAATCGTCGTTCAGGAATATATTTGCTACCTAATTTATTTACAACTGGTAGTTTGTTTGCGGCTTTTTATTCTATAGTGGCTTCAATGCAAGCCAGATTTGAGGTTGGAGCTATTGCTATTTTTGTAGGTATGGTAGCTGATGGATTAGATGGAAGAGTAGCCAGAATGACTAATACTCAAACCGCTTTTGGCGCAGAGTATGATAGTCTTTCGGACATGGTTACTTTTGGAGTCGCGCCAGCCATTTTATTTTATAGCTGGACCTTACATTCTCTTGGAAAAGTTGGTTGGTTAGTTGCGTTTATTTATACAGCAGCAGTGGCTTTGCGCTTAGCTAGATTTAATACCCAGTTGGAAACAGCTGACAAAAGATATTTTCAAGGCTTAAGTTGTACTTTGGCCGGAGCCTTAATGGCGTCATTTGCTTGGTTTTGTAGTCAAAATGATTGGAATAATGGTTCATTTATTGCTATTATTTCCGCGGTTCTTACCATAATCTGCTCTTTATTGATGGTTAGTAATATTAGGTATAATAGTTTTAAAGAGATTGATGGCAAGGGCAGGATTCCTTTTATTTATGTTTTAGGAATAGTTTTATTGTTTGTAGCAATAGCCGCAAATCCATCTCTTGTTTTGCTAATAGCGGCATTTGCTTACGCAGCATCTGGTCCAGTAAAAACGCTATTTGCTGTCCAGCGAGTTAGAAAACGTAGACAAGCTATTAAGAAGTCGATCAAACTTAAAAATAGTCAGAAATAGCTTAGGCTGGATTTTATGACTTTTTCAAAAAGCACTCAAAATTGTCGTCTTTGCGAACAAAGTGAAGCAATCTAGTGACGTTTAAGGGCTCTAGATTGCTTCACTATC
>MHBB01000152.1:1099-20170 GCA_001803185.1 Legionellales bacterium RIFCSPHIGHO2_12_FULL_35_11 | reverse complement strand
TGCAATTTAACGTGCAATTAGCATAAATTAAATTTGTGTATAACGATATGGCCTTCGCGGGAATGACAAAATCCTTAACTTAATGGCAGTGTCGAGCTGAGGAGGCGCTTAGCGCCGTCTTGTAGAATATTTAAAATACTTATGCTAGCTGAACCTAAGTCTAATTTTTCCATTTTTTTCTTAGCGGTTTTACTATTTAATTCGCATTGACTAATTGACTCTAATAATGTTGCGCTATTTAAATTTTCCTCATCTAACACAATACTAATACCTTCACTTGCAAAATGCTTAGCATTTTGAATCTGATCTCCTCGACTAACTCTTCCAGATAATGGGATAAAAACATGCGGTTTGTGCAAAGCTAGAATTTCACATAGAGTATTTGCTCCTGAGCGAGATATGATTAGGTCGCTCGCAGCAAATAAATCCGCTATTTCCCGATCAGCATACTCCAGCTGAAAGTAGGAATCATGGCCAATTAAAGATTCATCTAACTTACCTTTGCCGCATAAATGAATAATTTGATATTTACTACAGATAGCTTCTAAAGACCCACGAACAGCATTATTAATTGTTACTGAACCTTGACCGCCACCCATAACCAATAAGCATGGTTTGTTAGCGTTAAATCCAGCGATTGCTAATCCATTTTCTTTAACACCTGAAAACAACTCTTCTCTAATTGGGCTACCGACCACAGCTACTTTAGATTTATCTTTTATATGTTGTTTAGTAACACTAAAGTTTGTACAAATTTTTTTAGCAAATGGAAAACTAAGTTTATTAGCAAGTCCTGGACTCATATCAGATTCATGTATAACAACTGGAATTTTATTTAAATACCCAGCGACAACTACTGGCAAAGAAACAAAGCCACCTTTTGAAAAAATTATCTGTGGCTTAATCTTTCGTAATAAAGTTGTAGCTTGAAATATGCCAATTAGCAAATTAAAAGGATCTATTAAATTTTGCCAACTAAAATAGCGCCTTAATTTTCCTGAGCGAACTGCGTAATAAGGTATCTTTTTGCCCTCAATCATTGACTTTTCCACACCATCTTTTGAGCCAATATAAGATATTTGCCAGTCATTTTCTTTTAGAATATCAATAAGGGCAATATTTGGAGTGACATGACCGGCTGTACCACCACCGGTTAATACGATAGAGTTCTTCTGAAACTCAACTACTGATGCAAATTGTTTTGTCATATTCTAATCCAATATTAGTAAACTTAAATCAATAGCTTGTATTGATTTAGTTAATGCCCCAACAGAAATATAATCAACACCCGTCTTTGCAACTTCAGATATAGTTTCTAAATTAATATTTCCCGAGACTTCAAGTTCAATCTGATAAGGTTCGCATATTTTTACAGCATCTAACAACATATCATGACTAAAATTATCCAACATAATCCTATCAACTGATAATTCTAATACTTCCAGTAACTCAGATATACTCTCAACCTCAACTTCAACAAATAAATCAGGCCTTAATTCTTTTGCTAATAACACAGCTTTTTTAATCCCACCACATGCTTTTATATGATTTTCTTTAATTAAATAAGCATCATATAAACCTAATCTATGATTCGTACCACCACCGCATGCTACTGCGTATTTTTGTGCTAAACGAAGCCCTGGTATCGTCTTTCTAGTATCCAATAATTTTGTTTTACTTCCAGACAATTTTTGTATATAAAAATGTGTTTTAGTTGCGGTGCCTGAAAGAGTTTGCATAAAATTTAATGCTGTGCGTTCAGCAGTCAAAATACTTCTAGCATAACCTGTAATTTCACATAGAGTTGTAGCCGATGGTTGCCAACTAGATTCTTCAACCAACCAATTAATTTCTATATTTTTATCCACAGCCAAGAAGACTTCTTGCACCCAAGGAATTCCACAAACCAGCATAGGCTCTCTAGAAATTATTTTAGCTTTTACTATTAAATCAGAAGGTAGTAATAAAGAACTAACATCCTCTTGTCCAACATCTTCATGCAAAGCATTGTTAGCATCCGCAACAATATCTATGTATTTTAGAAACTCCATACTATTTTGCAAGTTTTTTATCATGTTTATTATATCTAGCCTTCATTAAAATAGGAGTTAAAATAGTAGTAGTTACAACCATTATTATAATACTTGAAAACAAAGAATCATTTATCACACCTAATGTTTTACCAACGGATGCAAAAATCAAACCAACTTCACCACGTGGCATCATTCCAATACCAATTAATAAGCGATCATCTCGTTTATTAGCACCAAAACCACTAAGTAGTTTTCCAATGATAGCAACAATAATTAAAATAGAAGCGGTTTCAATGACTTGCCAATCCAAAAATGTTTCTATTCTCACTTGAATACCAATTAAAGTAAAAAATAGTGGTGCAAATATCGCTTCAAATGGTGCCATTAGATGCTTAATGCTAAGCGGATTCTTTTGCTCCTTCTCTCTAGACTCAAAAAATCCATCATGCAAAATAATTCCAGCAACAAATGCTCCTATTATTGTTGACATTTGAACAAGTGTAGCAAGCCAAGAAAATCCCATAACAAAAATAAAGCTAACTAAAAGTTTAGACTCCCAAGGAGTAAGAAAATTAAACCAAATGATCATTTTTTTTAAAATCTTTGGGCCTAAATAAATAGCTACTGGAAAAAATAATAGTGATAAGACAATAATTTTGGTTATATCATATACATCAATTGAATTGGAAATCACCATCCCACTAACGACAGCTAAGATAATCAAACCCAACACATCATCTATCATTGCTGCCCCAAGAATTGTCTTAGACTCCATAGTATTAATTTTTTTCATATCTTTTAATACACTGGCAGTAATTCCAACACTTGTTGCGGATAGAGTCGCCCCTATAAATAACGCCGTTGTAAACTTAATATCATGCATCAATAAGTAAACAGACAAAATACCAAATATAATAGGCATAAGTATTCCAATAACTGCTACATAAAATGCCTCTTTGCCGGTTTTACGTAATTCAGTCACTGAACTTTCTAAGCCAACCATAAATAACAGAAAAATTACCCCGTAACGTGACAACATATCAACTACGTATGATATTTTTATCCAATCATTTCCATTTGGCCCACTTAAGGCAGCGTACACTTGATTTGCATAATACTGATTATTTATCACTGCATTAACAGCATCAGCACGCGGCATCCCTTCAAGAATATTTTGGACAATTGCAAAAACCGCGGGGCTATCTCGCAAGATAACCATAAGCTGCATCCCGCCAAAATAACAAATATTCCCGAGGAAAACCCCCATTAATAATTCACCAAGCACCCCAGATTGATTAAATAACTTTGCAATATAACGGCCAATAATCCCAAAAAATAATAATAATGTTCCGTATAATATTACTCCGCCTGCTGGGTCAAGATGACCTTCAAACATTTTCTTTCCTTTTTTCAGCTTTTTCTATAGATCCTAAGAAAAGACAAGTATCCATCACGGAGTCTGGATTTAATGAAAGGCTATCTATTCCTTCTTGCATTAAATATAATGCGAAATCTTGATGATCTGAAGGACCTTGCCCACATATTCCAACATACTTACCTTGTTTCTTACATGCTGAAATTGCTAAATGCAATAAAGCTTTCACTGCCGCATCGCGCTCATCAAACTGCATTGCAACTAATCCAGAATCTCTGTCTAAACCTAAAGTCAATTGCGTTAAATCATTTGACCCAATTGAAAATCCATCAAAATACTCAAGGAATTCATTTGCCAAAAGAGCATTCGAAGGTAACTCACACATCATAATAATACGCAATCCATCCTTCCCTCTTTCCAAACCATGTTCAGAAAGCACGTCAATTACTGCCTTGGCTTCACTAACTGTTCTTACAAATGGGATCATAATTTCGACATTTGTTAACCCCATATCCTCTCTAACTCGTCGGATAGCTTGGCATTCTAGAGCAAAACAATCGCCAAAGTGTGGCGATACATATCGTGATGCACCACGAAATCCTAACATCGGATTCTCTTCATGCGGCTCATAAATACTTCCACCTACCAAGTTAGCATACTCATTAGACTTAAAATCAGATAATCTAACTATTACTGGCTTTGGATAAAATGCGGCTCCAATTGTCGCAATCCCTTCCTTTAATCTTTCAACATAAAATTCTACCGGAGAATCATATGCCTTAGTTTTATCAAAGATATATTTTTTTAATTTTTCATCAGCTAAATTAGCATATTGT
The DNA here is from genome assembly GCA_001803185.1 of Legionellales bacterium RIFCSPHIGHO2_12_FULL_35_11. Classification (GTDB taxonomy): domain Bacteria; phylum Pseudomonadota; class Gammaproteobacteria; order Legionellales; family Legionellaceae; genus 2-12-FULL-35-11. The sequence goes on along the minus strand of MHBB01000152.1, from coordinate 15,926 downwards.
AATAATGCTTTTGGATGAATACCTATTGTATTGGAAATTAAAAACTCTAATCTTGCTAAACCAACCCCAGAGTTTGGAATAGATTGAAAGTCAAATGCTCGTTCTGGATTTCCAACATTTAACATGACTTTAACCGGTAATTTAGGCATAGTTTCTATATCTAAAGAAATCTTTTCAAATGGTAGTATGCCTTCATAAATATAACCATTTTCTCCTTCAGAACAACTAACCGTAACCGCACTGCCATCTTTAATTTGTCTAGTTGCATCACCACACCCAACAACAGCTGGAATACCTAGCTCTCTGGCAATTATCGCTGCATGGCAGGTACGACCACCTCGATTAGTAACAATAGCCGAAGCCTTCTTCATAACTGGCTCCCAATCTGGGTCTGTCATGTCTGAAACTAAAACATCACCTTCTTGCACTCGGTCCATTTGGCTTATATCTTTTATAACTTTAACTTTACCCTGACCAATCCTCTGACCAATACTTCGCCCAATACTTAAAACTTTACTTTTTGTCTGCAATGTATAGCGCTCTAAAACTTGCTTATTAGAGCGGCTTTCTACAGTTTCTGGTCTTGCTTGCAAAATATATAATTTGCCATCTTTTCCATCTTTTGCCCACTCTATATCCATTGGCCGACCATAATGCTTTTCAATAATCAATGCTTGGCTTGCAAGATTTTCAATCTCTTTAGAGGTTAATGAAAATCTAAGCGCATCATCTTCAGTAACATTTACAGTTTGCACCCCATTCACTGGACAATAGACCATTTTTTGCGCTTTGGATCCCAAATTTCTTCGCACAACCGCAGACTTTCCAACACGTAAGCTATGTTTATGAACATAAAATTCATCTGGATTTACGGCTCCTTGCACAACAAGCTCTCCCAAACCATAAGCAGATGTAATAAAAACAACCTCATTAAAACCAGACTCAGTATCCATAGTAAACATAACGCCACTACTTGCTAAATCACTTCGAATCATCTGTTGAATTCCAGCAGAAATGGCAACCTCATTATGCGCAAAATTATTATGCACCCGATATGAAATAGCACGGTCATTAAAAAGAGAAGCAAACACCAGCTTAATTGATTGAAGAACATTTTCTATGCCAGAAATATTTAAATAAGTTTCTTGTTGACCAGCAAAAGAAGCATTTGGTAAATCTTCCGCTGTAGCAGAAGATCTTACAGCTACACTAAAATCGCTATTTCCTATTGTTTCTACTAGGTTTTTATAAGAATCACGAACATTACATTCAAAATCAGCTAAAAATGGTGTATTTAAAATCCATTCACGAATATTTCTACCTACTATTACTAACTTATTTACATCATCAACATCTAATGAATCTAATTCCGCAAAGATTTTTTTATCTAAATTTCCTTGTGCTAAAAAATCTCGAAATGCTTGTGCAGTAGTTGCAAAACCGCCTGGCACTAAAATTTTAGCATTAGCTAGATTGCTTATCATTTCACCAAGCGAAGCATTTTTCCCACCAACTTGGTTTAAAGAATTCATATCAACTTTTCTAAAATCTATAGTATTCATACCGCCAACCATTTAATCCACCCAATCCATTTAATTAATCTGGATTTGATTCTACCAGGACTTACACAAAACTCCTAGGGTAGGTTGACAATTGGTTAATAGCACTTTCAATTCATTTAATGATAAATTATTTTACATGCGGAGTATTTTTAGATATAATGTAATTACATTTTAAAAAATCGCAGATAATACGTAAACCTAAATGAGGCTAATATATGAAATCTTCAGATGAAATGATAGAAAAATATCTTAATGCCATTGATTATGATCTTGGAGAGCATAAAGAGATGTATGCGTCTCAAATAAATAATATGTTTAATGGTTATGATAGTTTTCGTGAAGGTATTATTATCTCCTTATTTATTATTCCAAATGCTATATTTCTCTTAAAAAATTTATTAAGAGCTATATATTTCGGTCTCAGAGCATTGTTTGCGGGCTTTAAGAATGAAGGCCTTAATGAATTTTCTGTAAAAAACTTTAATGTTCTAGGTTATGAGTTAGCGGAATTGTTGATACTTACCATTACTACCATCCCAAAACTTTTAGTTACGTTGCTAACACCATTAGTTACGTTGCTAACCCAAGACAATCATAAAAAATATAGTGGTACATCTCTCCATTTAAAAACAATCGACGACGATGTAATTAGATTTTTTACGACACCTTCTAAAGTAGATCAATCAATTATTGATTCAGTAAAAATAGAGTTAGGATTAGAAAATCGCGAAGTTGATTTTGATTTATAACATAATCTGGACTTTATGACTGTTTCAAAAAGCACTCAAAATTGTCGTCTTTGCGAACAAAGTGAAGCAATATAGTGACGTTTAAGGGCTCTAGATTGCTTCACTATCGCTCGCAAAGACGCATTTTAGAACATGTCTTTAAAAAGTCGTAAAGTCCAGGTAATTTAATCTTCAAAAAAACGTCTTTCCGAATAAATTAAGCCGATATATTAACAAGCAAGTGATTTTGTTTTTAACAAAAAACACTTGCTTACTACATTCAGCTATAAAAGACACCATACAAAGTTGGCTGACCTAACATTTTAGATATTATTCATTCACTTCTACCTCAGCATCTAATATGATATATCCTTTCAAATCTACTGATTATATATAACTATGACTTTAACTGCCCTAAATGCTATCTCACCAATTGATGGTCGTTATCTCAAAAGGACCGCTACTTTAAATCCTTTTTTTAGTGAATTTGCCCTTATTTATTATAGGTTATTAGTTGAAATACGTTGGTTAGAGTCACTTTCTGCAAATGAAAGCCTTGAAGATATTCCGGAAATTGATAGACCATCTAAATTATTTTTAGAAAATATTTTAACTCAATTTGATGAGCATGAAGCTTTAAAAGTTAAAGCATTTGAGAAACAGACTAACCATGATGTTAAGGCAGTTGAATACTATCTCCGCGAAAAACTAGAAGGTTCTGTTAAATTATCCAAATTATCTAGCTTCATTCACTTTGCTTGTACATCCGAAGATATTAACAATCTAGCATATGCTCTTATGATACGAGATGCCATTGCTAAAATAATTTTACCAACATTAGCTGAAATTAGTGGCGGTATAACCCTGCTTGGTAAACAACACGGCGATATAGCTATGCTTGCAAGAACGCACGGGCAACCAGCAGTTCCTACAACTATCGGAAAAGAATTAATTAACTTTGTTGCGAGATTAAAACGGCCTCTCCAACAACTAGCAGAAGTTTTAATCTCTGCAAAATGTAATGGAGCTGTAGGTAACTACAATGCCCATATCACGGCATATCCAAATGTCGATTGGCGAGCTCACTGTCATGATTTTGTCTGTTCTCTTGGGTTATCATTCAGCTCATATACTACCCAAATAGAGCCACATGACGGAATTGCTGAAGTTTCGCATATTATGATAAGAATAAATAATATTCTAATTGACTATACCAGGGATATTTGGACTTACATTTCTCTTGGATACTTTAAGCAAAAAACTATAGCTGATGAAGTTGGATCTTCAACGATGCCACATAAAGTAAATCCTATTGATTTTGAAAATGCCGAAGGTAATTTAGGTTTAGCGAATGCCTTATTTGAACATTTTGCTGATAAGCTAACCAAATCTAGACTGCAAAGAGATCTGTCAGATTCAACAGTCATGCGAAATTTAGGCGTAGCATTCGCCTATTCATTAATTGCCTTCCAGTCAATTGCAAATGGGAATGAAAAGCTACAAATTAATAAACTAGCTTTGCAAAATGATCTTGATGAAAATTGGGACATCCTATCTGAGGCAATTCAAACTGTAATGCGCCGCTATCAAGTTCCACGTGCTTACGAACAAATGCGCGACCTAACTAGAGGGCATGGCATCACCAAGGACAGTTTAATGGCTTTTATAGAAAATTTGGAAATACCTAATTCAGCCAAGGAAGATTTATTAAATCTAACGCCTAGCTCCTACATTGGGCTAGCCAAAACATTGGTTAAAGCATTTTCATGAGTTTCAATTCTAGTCAACGTGGTGCAGAATTTGAATTTGATGTTCTAGTTATAGGCACTGGTCTATCAGGTTTGCATTATTGTATGCAATTACTTAACCTTAATCCGCAAGTAAAAATAGCACTTTTAAGTAAAGTAGATGCAGCTGAATGTAATAGTAGATATGCTCAAGGCGGCATATCAGCAGTATCTAATCCAAATGACTCAATCAATTCTCACATAGAAGACACAATGCTAGCTAGTGATAATCTTGCGCATCGACCATGTGTTGAGTCTATTATTACTAAAGGTCCTGAAGCAATATCTGAACTAGAAAGCTATAATATCAAATTTAATAAAAATGATGATAATCAATATAATCTAGCCAAAGAAGGTGGACATTCTCACAGAAGAATTTATAACTGCGGAGATCAAACTGGCTTAACTGTTACTTCTACTATCTTAGAAAAGGTAAAAAAACAAGTTAATATCACTTTATTTGAAAATCATACCGCTATCAACTTAATTACCCATTCCACCCCGCATTCAGTAACTGAAAGAGGCGAGGTTTTGGGGGCTTATGTCTTAGATTGCCAAAAAGATGTCATTCATACATTTTTAGCAAAAGCAATTATCTTAGCAACTGGTGGAGCTGGTAAAACTTATCGTTACACCACCAACCCCATGGTTGCAACTGGTGATGGAGTTGCTATGGCTTATCGAGCTGGAGCAAGAGTCGGGAATATGGAGTTTTACCAATTTCACCCTACCCTTTTACATCATAATTGTCTAAATAATTTTTTAATTTCAGAGGCAGTTCGTGGCGAAGGAGCTATTCTAAAAAATGCTGATACTGGCAAACCTTTCATGCAAAACTACGATCCAGAAAGACTAGAATTAGCTACCAGAGATGTGGTATCCAGAGCAATTTTCACCGAAATAGAAAAAAGCTTCGAAAATTTTGTGCATCTCGATATAACTCATCAACCAAAAGATTTTTTAAAAAAACGCTTTCCTCAAATATTTCATACTCTCACATCAATTGGCATTGATATGAGCCAAGATTTCATTCCTGTGACACCAGCTGCACACTATCAGTGTGGTGGTGTTCTAACTGATATTTACGGAAAAACTGACCTAAAGCGTCTATATGCCATAGGTGAAGTAGCATTTACTGGTTTACACGGTGCGAACAGACTAGCTAGTAATTCTCTATTGGAAGCTGTAGTTGTTGCCTCTAATGCAGCAAAAGCTTCATTAGAGGATCTAAATAATCCATGGAACTATGCAATTAATATCCCTAGCTGGAGTAGTGAAAGCAAAACAAATGCTAGACGTGCAAGTCAAATTAATGCACACTGGCGAGGACTGCGCAGTGAGATGACTTCATATGCCGGAATAGTCAGAACTGAAGATGGATTAAACGATGTATTACAATTAATCAGACAACGACGCTCTATTATTGAAGAATATTATTGGAATCATCGCTTAAGTAGAGACTTTATTGAACTTAGAAATATAATTTTAAATGCGGAATTAATTGTAAAATCCGCACTTTCACGAAGAGAATCTAGAGGAGGACATTTTCGCGAGGATTTTCCTCATAAAAATGCCCATACTAAAGAAAGCATCCTAGTTGCAGATGAGTTTTCGGCTTTTACTTAGGAACTGTTCCTTAGGGTGAATTGACCATTATCCTAGAAAAAGCATTCTCGCTACGATCTCAACTGCTTTTTCTAGGATTATTTTTAAAAAGAGAAGCTTGCAGATGTTTAAAAATACTAACGATTATCAGCCAAAGTTATCTATTATGAAAATTACGAATGACATGCGTATTTGTCAAAGTGATTATCCAATTGATTGGTATCAACCAGAATTTATTCCTTACGCAGAAGAGTATTTAGCCCTAAAAGATAGAAAACTAACTACCATTTTGGCATGGATGACTCCTTACATGCAAAAAGCACAGGAGCATTTTGGCGACCAACTCTTACTATTAGCGCATTATTACATGGGTGGCGATATTGTAAGGTTGATAGAACAATTTGGTGGTCGAATTGGTGACTCTTATCAATTAGCTTTAATGGCAGCAAACAATCCGCAAAAATCAGTAATTATTGAATCAGCTGTTCATTTTATGGCGGAGTCAATTAGTATATTAGCGAATGAAAATCAACAAGTATATATTACAAATCCTAAATCTGGCTGCACAATGGAGATGTTTGCCAAAGATTTTATGGTTGAACCAGCATTTTTAGACTTAAACGAAAGATACGGTGCAGAAAATATTCTTCCAGTTTGCTATATGAATACCTCTGGAAGAGTTAAAGCCATGACTGGCTCCCAAGGAGGAGCTGTTTGCACGAGCTCCAATGTTAAAAAAATATTTTCTTGGGCTAGGGAACAAAAGAAAAAAATTCTTTTTATACCAGATAAGCATATGGGGGAAAATGTTGCCTACTGGCTAGACATTAAAAACCTAGCTTACTGGCCAGGCGGGACAGAGGGAGCGCAATACTCTCTCACCAATCAAAACCAATCAACCTTAGATAAATTTGATAAATCTGAGTTAATTTTATTTGCCAGTGAATGTGCTGTCCACACTCACTATCAGCCATATATGTGTGATTATTGGCATGGGTTAAACTACACAACTATCGTCCATCCTGAGTGCAGAAATGATGTAGTAAGAGAGGCTAATTTTTCTGGATCTACTGCATTTATTTGGGACTATGTAACTAATGACCGAGCCAAAACAAAAAAATATGCCATTGGCACTGAAAATCATATGGTTGAAAATTTAAAACAATTTTGTAAAAATCTTGATATCATAGTAGTTAACTTAGCTGAAGCCACAAAAAGTCAAAATGAAAAAGGTGTGGGTTGTGGATGTGCAACCATGTCGCGAAATGACCCTCCTCATTTAATTGCACTCCTTGATCTTCTAAGACAAGGAAAAAATCTTCCTTATAATGAAGTGAAAGCTGGTGATGTAGTAAATGAATTTACTGGCATCAGAAATAGATTGCAAAAATCAGATGAAAACTGGGTAATCGAAAATGCTAAAAAGGCATTAAATAAAATGATTGAAATTACAGAAAAATAATTTATTTTTTATGGGCTCTTGTATCGTTTAAATAAATTGTTATAATACGATCCTGCGCCGGGGTGGCGGAACTGGTAGACGCGCCGGATTCAAAATCCGGTGGTGGTGACACCATGTCGGTTCGATTCCGACCCTCGGTACCAATTGGGAGTTCCCTTACACGATATCATAGCTTATTCATACTTTTATTGGAGTTAAATATAAACTTGAATATCACAAAAAAGTCCTTTTACCCCACAATCTTTATTATTTTATCTGCTTTTATAATACGCTTATTTACTATAGGAAATACAAATCTGTTAGTAGAAGAAGCTTATTACTGGAATTACGCCAACCACCTTGATTTTAGTTACCTAGATCATCCACCAGTGGTGGCATATTTAATTAAATTATCTACAGCACTATTTGGTAATAACGAATTTGCCATTCGTCTTCCAGGACTCATATGTTGGATGATTACGGCAATTTATAGCTTTAAGCTATCAGAATTAATTAAACCAAAATCAGGTATTTTTACTATATTTTTATTGAGTTTTCTGCCATTCTTCTTCATTCAATCTATAATAATGACTCCCGATCTACCACTACTTGCGACTTGGTCTAGCTGTTTATACTACTTATATCTGGTATTAGTCAGAGATAAAAATTCATATTGGTATCTTGCTGGGATAACTTTTGGTATAGGCATGCTTTCAAAATATAGCATTGTTTTATTAGTTCCATCTTCTTTAATTTTTCTTTTATACACTAAACAAATATCTAAAAAATTGTTAACCAAAGAACCATATCTTGCTACCTTACTAGCAATAATAATTTTTTCCCCGGTTATTTATTGGAATGCAACACATAACTGGGTGTCATTTATTTTTCAAAGCACCAGAAGATTTTCTGAAGCTTCTGAGTTTACTTTTCATCAACTAATTGGCTTACTTACACTTTTTTTGACGCCACTTGGTCTAATAAGTTTGTATCAATTATTCAAAAAACAGCAAATTATTAAAAATCAAATTGACCAAAAGACTAAAAGTTTTTTTCAAATCTTTACTTTAACTCCGTTACTTTTTTTTGCAGCATTTAGTCTAAGTCATGAAGTGAAGTTTAATTGGATAGGACCTGGGCTTTTAGCAATAATTCCATGGATTGCCATTCAAATAACAACTACTGACAAAAAACTTAATCACTGGATTGGTACAGCTGTAATATTATTATTATTTTCTTTAAGTTTAATTATTTGTATAGCAACTGGTAAACCAAGACCAGTTTATCAAGCGATTTTTACAAAATTTATAGATTGGAATAAATTTGAAAAGAAAGTTACTAGTATCGCAAACAACCTAACTAAAGAATACAATAAATCTCTAGTTGTTATCCCTTTAGATAAATATAACATAGCAAGTGAGCTAGCATTTTACCAAACTAAGGATAATAACCTTGAATCTTATCATCAAATAGTCGGCAGAAATGTATTGGGACTTGAATCATTAATGTATAAATATTGGTATAATGGAGAAGATTTACAGGATAAAATTTTACTTTTAATTAGTGAGGAAAGATATATATTTGATATTTTGGCTGTTAAAAACAATACGGTTCCAATTACAAAAGTTAGTAAATTTAATGCCATGGCACCTAAAAGCAATACTAAAGCTAAAAACTATTATTATCAAGCTGTTAAGATTAACGTAACACGCCCTTAACGCCACTGCCATTAAGTTAAGAAAAACACTGTCATTCCCGCGAAGGCGGGAATCTATTTCTAAGCAGGCACAGTGCCACTTTAGGGATAGATTCCCGCCTTCGCGGGAATGACAAAATCCTTAACTTAATGGCAGTGGCCCTTACCGCTACTAAAAAATTTTTTAAATTCAAATAATCTTAATAATAATATTACCCGTAAAGAATCTAGAATACTATTTGCAGGAAGTTTACTTTTCCCTTTTTCTCTATCAAGAAAATCTATTGGATACTCACGAATACTTGCGCCATTTTTATGCAACAACCATAATAAATGTAACTTATATGCGTAATGATTTGATAAAAAATTAGTCTTGGTAGCTTCAAGCAAGGCTGCACGGCTAGTTACACGAAAACCACTAGTAAAATCTTTATATTTTTTTGTCAGTACAAATCTAGCAAGTTGATTACCAAATATTGAAATCAACTTTCTATGCCAGCCCCAGTCTTTTGGAATACTGCCATTTTTCACATATCTACTTCCTAAAACAACATCACAAGTTTTAGATACAGTTAACATAGGAATTAAGTATTTTGGTTGATGTGAAAGATCCGCATCAAATTCAATTACAAGATCTGCGTTTAATTTTTCTACTGCAAAGCACATAGCTTGGAAATAAGCAAACCCTAATCCAGATTTTTTACTCTCAGTCTCCAAATGCAGCCATGGATTCATTTTCAAAAGATTTTTTACTCTTTGATAAGTATTGTCAGTAGACGCGCTATCAAAAACTAATACATGAATATCAAATTCAGTTGTTTGACTACGTTCATTTGCAATAGCTGCTATTGTATCTGCAATTACTTCTTCTTCATTATAGGTAGGAATAATAATAATAACTTTTGGAGTAGTCATAAATCTGGAAGTTTATTAATAGTTGCAAGAATTATACCTATGTGCTGGATAAAATACTACCCAACTAAGGTAGAATAATCATGTGAAATCGGTTAACATACATCATTTTTAATGACATAGGTAAATTTCTATGGAAACTAGTAAAAAGAAATACATAATTGCTAATTTTTATAAATTTGTTCAGTTATCAGATTATACTGAATTACGCGAGCCACTATTAAACGCAATGCGAGAAAGAAATATCTTAGGAACAATTCTTTTAGCTTCAGAAGGTATAAATGGAGGATTTGCTGGTGAACCTCAGAATATAGCTAGTCTTTATGAATATATGCGAAAAGATGCCCGCTTCTATGATCTTGATTTCAAAGAATCTTATGATGACCTAATGCCATTTGAAAAATCTAAGGTAAAATTACGTAAAGAAATTGTAAGCTTTGGTGTTGAAGGAATCGATCCACTTCAAGAAACAGGAGTTAATGTACCTCCTAGTCAATGGAATAAATTAATCTCCGATCCTGGAGTTGTGGTTATAGATACAAGAAATATTTATGAATTTGAATTAGGAACTTTCAAAAACTCTGTTAATCCTATGACTGAAAATTTTAGAGATTTTCCAAAATATGTAACGGAAAATTTGTTAGATAAAAAAGATAAAAAAATAGCTATGTTTTGCACCGGTGGAATTAGATGCGAAAAATCTACAGCCTATCTTTTAAAATTAGGTTTTAAAAATGTTTACCAATTAGAAGGTGGCATATTAACGTATTTAAAAGAAACACCTGAAGAAACGTCTTTATGGGAAGGTGGCTGTTTTGTATTTGATGACAGAATCACAATTGATGGTCCAGAAACTAGAGCGTGTTGAATAAATTAACACGAAATTCGTGCCACCAAAACTCCGTTAAGTCTGAGACGGCGCTAAGCGCCCAATGGCAGTGCCCCAACTCAAACGGATCGCAATAAATTCTTTATCACATTGTTTTCTTCATTTTAACCTAGAAAAAGCAGTAGGCATTCGTAGTAGAGCTCAACTGCTTTTTCTAGGTTTAACAATGTAAAAAACATCTAACTAATTCTTTATCTGAAAACTTAAATTTATTAGTGCCTATAATTTGATAATCTTCATGTCCCTTGCCAGCAATTAAAACTATATCTTCCGGGCTTGCTATTTTTAAAACTTCTTCAATAGCCATTTTTCTATCAACAATTTTCAGTGCTTTAGCAGTTATCAATAAACCACTGGCAATCTCATCAATTATCCTTTCAGGATCTTCTGTACGAGGATTATCGCTTGTCAAAACAACATAATCAGCTGCTTGTGAAGCTATTTTACCCATTACTGGTCTTTTTAAATTATCTCTATCACCACCACAACCAAAAATAACCCAAATTTTACTATTTAAATGATTCGAGTCACGTAAATATAAAATAGCTTGTAAGACTTTCTGTAATGCATCTGGACTATGAGCAAAATCAATAACAACACAAGGTTTCTTCGCTACAATTTCCATTCTGCCAGTAGATGGCGGTAACTTACCCATTACATTTACCACATCTAAGTGCGAAAACCCTGACATAATTAGACTGCTATAAATTGCTAAACTATTATAAACATTAAATAAACCTAGACTTTTTATTTCTATTTGTTGCTCACCAAAATGAGACTTCAACAAAAATTTACTTCCAGAAAATGAAAATTGACAGTTTGATGCTCTAACATCAGCATGTTCACTGAAACCATAAGTAATTCTTTGGCAAGTTTTTGGTATTTTTTTCTCCATAACTGAAAAATAATCATCATCTATATTTAAAATTGCAGTTTCCAATGATGAGAATTGAAACAATAATGATTTGGCTTTTGCATACGCTTGCATAGTATGGTGATAATCCAAATGATCGTGGCTTAAATTTGTATATATTGCCTGATTAAAATCAATATTATCAACTCTTCCTTGACGCAACGCATGGGAGGATACTTCCATACATACGTTAGTAACATTGTCTTTTAAATAGTCTGCAAATAATTTTTGTAAGTAAATAGCGTCTGGCGTGGTATTTGGAATATTAGTTAACTCGGAAATCTTACCCTCTCCTAAAGTTCCAATATAAGCAGAATTTTTCCCTAATAACTCAAGAGCTATTGCTAGTTGAAACGCTATTGTTGTTTTTCCATTTGTACCAGTCACTCCAGTAATCTTTAAATTTTTAGCAGGATAAGCATAAAATTTTGCAGCTATGTCCGATAATAATTTGGGTAAATTAGGAATAGCAACAAATGGTACTTTATGATAGTAATCGTCTCTTATAGATAATTTCCCTGGCTGATATCCAATTGCACTAGCACCTAAATCAATCGCTTTTTCAATAAAATCACGCCCATCAGCTAACGCACCTTTATAGGCTAAAAACAAATCTCCTTTTTTTATTTTTCTGCTGTCATTTTGAATGTCTGTGATTCGACAATTTTGAAAAGGAATTTCTGTATATGTTTCAAGCAATGAGATTAGATCCACAATAATCCTCACAATTTTATGTTTAACCTAGAAAAATCAGCAGGTTAAATTATCCAGATGGCACATCTAAAGTTCTCAGGGATGCCGCCATTACTTTAGCAAACAAAGGACCAGCTACAACTGCTCCATAGTAATTTTTTTTACTTGGATCATTAATAAATACTGCAACTATTACTCTAGGATTTGATACAGGCGCTATTCCCACAAAGCTAGAAGAATAATGTTTGCTTTTATAACCACCAGGACCAGCTATTCTAGCAGTCCCGGTTTTTCCAGCTACACGGTAACCAGCGACTTTAGCTTGCATTCCTGTTCCAGAATTTACAGTTTCCTCAAGCATTGCCAAAACTTCATCTGCAGATTTTTCTTTTATAACTTGCTCACCTTCAACTGGATCATTACTATAAATTAGGTTAATTGGCAAAAGACGCCCATGATTAGCAAAAATAAGATACGCTCTAGCCACCTGAATTGCTGTAACAGAAAGACCATATCCAAAGCTAAGTGTTGCCAAAACAAAAGGTGAAGCGTTTGATATCTTTATTATACCACCATCACTTTCACCTGGGTATCCACTACTAGTCCTTTTACCAAATCCTGCTTTTTCTAAAATATCAATCAGTTGCCCTGGAGGATTACTTAACGTCATTTTAGTTACTCCAACATTACTTGAATGACCAAGAACACCAGTTACATCTAATACTCCATAATTATGAATATCTCGGATAGTGTTGCCTTTTAGCACCATCCATCCTGGTCTTGTATCTATAATAGTTTCTGGCATGTATTTACCTGAATCTAAAGCACTAGCTACACTAAATGGCTTTATAACTGACCCTGGCTCAAAAATATCTGTAAACGCTCTATTTCTATAACTATCTTTATTATATTGCCCGCGAGCATTTGGATTAAACGAAGGTGCATTTACGACAGCTAATACCTGCCCTAATTTAGCATCTAAAACTACTACGGTTCCTGATTTTGCTCCAAATTCTTCAATAGATTTTTGTAACTCATTATATGCATAGAATTGTATTCTTCTGTCTATACTAAGCTGCAAAGCATTCCCTGCTCTAGGTTCTTTTACTGTATTAATTTCATCAATTACTCTGCCTGTTCTATCTTTTACTACCCTTTTCTTACCATTTATTCCTACCAGCCAATGCTGGTAAGCCAACTCTAGACCCTCAATCCCATTATCATCTAAATTAGTGAAACCAAGTAATTGAGCTGTACTGTATGATTCTGGATAATACCTTTTAAACTCTTCTTGAAAAAATAATCCTGGAATTTTTAAACTAGCTATTTTTTTAGCTGCTTCTGGTAAAAGCTGTCTTTTTAAATACAAAAACTCTCGTCTCTCTGCTTTTTTTACACTTTCACGAATAGATTTTTCAGGAATTTTTAAAATATTAGACAGTTTTTTGAGTTGTTCTGAATTTGGTGCAAATACCTTAGGATTAACCCACACAGACTTTATTGGTGTACTTATGGCCAAGGCTACGCCTTCTCTATCTAAAATCATTCCTCTAAATGCAGGGATGTCAATCACTCGTAAACTTCTGGCATTCCCCTGGCCTTGTAAAAATTTTCTATCTAATACCGTTAAGTCAACCAATCTCCATAATAGGATACAAAATAATAGAACAAAAAATATAGCGACAATGAAAAATCTAGAAACATGATGCTTATACTCATTTTTGTTCATTATTCTGATCGCAAAATCATCGTATGTTTAACTTCAGGTAATACCATATCAAGCTTTTCTTGGGCTAATTTTTCAATTCTATATGGTGTAACTAAACTAGCCTTCTCAAGCATTAACCTGCCCCATTTCAACTGTTGTTGATGGGTTATTTGTTCTTCTTTTTCAAATTGGCTACACGTCATTCTTTGCATATTAGTTACATATATCACCGCTAATGCACTAAGAAGAACACCAATTATTAATGCCATTTGCAGTGAAGAGAAAAAAGATATTCTGATACTTGCAAATTGCCCATGAAAAAAACTACTTTGATTTATGTATTTAGCTGCTGCGTTCATTTCAGTTTTTCTCCTATTCTTAATATTGCGCTTCTTGCACGAATATTTTGCTGAACTTCAGCCATCAATGGCTTAATAGCTTTACCAATACGTATAAAACCAGACTTCATGTCTGTAAACCTCAATGGAACTTCATGCGGTACCTTTTCTCCTTGCTCTTGTCTTTTCATAAATTGCTTAACAATTCTGTCTTCTAAAGAGTGAAAACTAATTACTGCAAGTCTTCCATGCTTTGCTAATACATCTAGCGTGGCATCCAATGCAGCGACTAAATCAGTTAACTCTTGATTTACATGGATTCGAATTGCTTGAAACACTCTAGTTGCTGGATGCTTATGCTTTTCCCACTTTGGATTTGCTTCTTTTACTATCTCTGCAAGTTCCAAGGTAGTTAAAATTGGCTTGATACTTCTAGCAACTACAATCGCTTTAGCTATTCGAGCTGCAAATCTCTCTTCCCCATACTCTCTAAAAACTTGTGTCATTTCACTTTCTGATGCATTATTTACAAATATTTTTGCATCTAATTTCTGG
>MHBB01000152.1:0-1058 GCA_001803185.1 Legionellales bacterium RIFCSPHIGHO2_12_FULL_35_11 | reverse complement strand
TTATCAGAAATCTACTGTCATCAGCAAAATTCTCTTTAGCATGCTTTAAAGCTGTTAAATCTTTATCTATTGCTATTAATCGACCATCTTGATTTAACTTATCTAAAATAGCCAGACTATGACCTCCTCTTCCAAATGTGCAATCTATATAAATGCCGTCTGGTATAATATTTAGTCCCTCTAAGACTTCTTTCATTAAAACTGGGTTATGTGTTTGCATAGTTTATAAATTAAATGTTTTAAGTTCGTCTGGCATTTGCTTAAGATTTGTTGAGTCATCACTCAACCATTCGCTTCTTTTAGCCTCCCAAATTGACTCAGCCCATACTTCAAATTTATTACTCTGACCTATCATTAATACTCGCTTATCTAACTTCGCATATTCTCTTAATAGTGGTGGTAGCAATAATCTACCATTTCCATCAAGTTTTACATCAGTTGCGTGTCCTATTAACAAGCGTTGAATTCTTCTGGTTATAGCATCAAAACTTGGTAATCTTTGCAGATTTTCCTCAATAATTTGCCACTCACTTAGTGGGTATAACAAAAGACATGTTTCTTCAGTATCAATCGTAACTACTAAAGAGGCACCATCGTCCATACCCAAGGCAGAACGGTACTTAGTAGGCACTGCAAGCCTACCTTTTCCATCTATGTGTATGGCGTTTATCCCTCGAAACATGACTTTTTACCTTATTGGGGCTCTTCCCCACAATTCTCCACTATTTTAATAATTTATTCCACTTTTATACACTATAGGTACACAAATTCCCGCTAGTCAAGTTTAATAGCGATAAAATTATTAACTTATATAATCCTAGAAAAAGTCTTAGATGATAAAACATTCGAATAAATCTTGTACTGGACTTTATGGCTTTTTCAAAAAGCACTCAAAATTGTCGTTTTTGCGAACAAAATGAAGCAATCTAGTCAGGAGCTACGCATGAAAAATATTATGCTGTCGTTGTTTGAGTAGAGCGGTTCCTTCTTTCGTTGTAGCCGCTCCCTCGTTAGCACCCATCGTGCCCTATTAAGGCAATGGGCGCACGATAATTTCA
>MHBB01000151.1:1859-15135 GCA_001803185.1 Legionellales bacterium RIFCSPHIGHO2_12_FULL_35_11 | reverse complement strand
TAAATAATTTTTATTTTAAATCAATAGGTTACTCCTTAACTTAATGGCAGTGACTGGGCAACATGGCGACGCGAGCACGGCGATTGCTTATTATCAATATCATGGGTAACTAATTGGTAATTATACTTTTTATATTCTCGAAAACGAATGCGGCCACTTTCCTTAGATGCATCTTTGTTTTCAATAATTTCTATAATTCGTGTGAATTTTTTATGAAAAATAGGGATAGTATCAGTTAAATTAATTAAAATATCATTAAAGCCACGAGGTTCTTGTAAATAACCAATTTGTATCGATGGAGGAGGCTCAGGTCCTTCTCCTTGAATATTATGAGGAATAAAGCTACTTGGTTTATAAGTCCAAAGTAACTCATCTAGAAAAAAAGCATCTTCTTTATCTTTAGTACAAACAAATACCTTATGATCCAAAGAATATGCTTTTTCTAGTATCTGACAAGCAAACATCATGGTTGCTTGTTCTAAATCATTCTTTAGTAAATAAAAATCAATTTGCATTTGCGACACGTTTTAATAATTCTACTAACAGTGGAACAGGTCTACCTGTAGCTTGGCGTTTAGTGCCTGATACCCATGCAGTTCCAGCTATATCCAAATGTGCCCATCTGTATTTTTCAGTAAAATTTGAAAGAAAGCATGCCGCAATACTACTTCCTGCGACTCGTTGAGATGGAGAATTTAACATATCAGCAACGGGGCTATCTAGTAGTTTTTTCAATTCCTCATCTAATGGGAGTCTCCATGTTTTATCATGGGAATTTTGAGCGCAATCCAAGATTAATTTAGCTAATTTGTCATCATTTGTCATTAAACCAGTAGACTCATGGCCTAAGGCGATTATTACAGCCCCAGTTAATGTTGCGATATCAATCACAAATTGAGGGTTAAATTTTTCAACATAAGTTAAAGCATCAGCTAAAACTAATCTACCTTCAGCATCAGTATTAGTGATCTCAATTGTTTTGCCAGACATACTTTTTACAATATCCCCAGGTTTAACGGATGCGCCACTAGGCATATTTTCAGCACAAGCAAGAATGCCGACTATGTTAATTGGTAATTTTAAAGATGCGCATGCCTTAATAGTCCCTAGAACAGAAGCTGCCCCACACATATCATATTTCATTTCTTCCATGCCAGCAGGTGGTTTCAAAGAAATTCCACCAGAATCAAAAGTTATACCTTTGCCTACCATAGCAAAAGGTTTTTCTTTCCCAGCTCCATTGTAGAAAATCTCAATAAGTTTTGGTTGTTCAACACTACCTTGGCCAACAGCAAGTAATGCCCCCATACCAAGTTTTTGCATATCTTTAACATTTAATATTTTAGTTGATATAGATTTATATTCTTTATCAAGATGAAATGCTTTTTCAGCAAGAAATGTTGGTGTACATACATTTGCAGGAGTATTTCCTAAATCTTTGGTAAAATTTATTCCAGACGCTATAGCTTCTGCATCTTTAATCGCACTTTCAGATACTCCGGCTAAACAAAATACTACTGATTCAAGTTTAAATATATTAGTGTTATGAGTTTTAAACTCTAGAAATTGATATCTTAATGACTCAATAAGTAAAATAAATTCATGGGCTTGTGAGTTTGGTGATTGAGTAATAACTTGTGGTAATGAAACAATAACGTGGCTGATTTTTTTGCCAAGAATTTCCATAAAAGATAATTTAATAATCTTATTAGATTTCTTAAATGTATAATCTTCTCTACTTCCACAGTTTACAAGAAAAATGGTTTTATTATCTGGTAAGGCAAGAAAAATGCTATCATATTCTTCTTTTACCATTGCTAAAGAGGATTTTAATATTACTTCATCCATTACACCAATTTTTGAAGAAATATCGCTTAATTTTGATTCGGAAAAAAATCCAAAAATCAAACAATTATTTTCTTCAAGATTAGGTAGTTTAGTTATACTGTATTTCATATTCTCACTTCATGTTGGCAAACAATATGAGTAATCTTACATTATGGAAAATAATATTTCCATTATGATTTAACAGGTTAAAAAGTCATAAAGTCCAGTCTTAGCAATTCTTATAATTGAGCGGATAGTTTTTCTAGGTTTATAGCACAGAATGCTCAAAATAAGCTATTATTTCATATAAGAGATTGTAAAAAATGCTTAGTGAGAAATCATGAAATTAAAAAATAAAAAAATATTAATATATTTATTGGTTAGTTTTTGTTACGCAAGTATAGCAAATGCTTCTTGTGAAGACTGTCAGTGTGATAATTGTTGTGGTCAAATGGGGGGTATCCAATATTGCGACTCTTCTGCTGGAAGATATGTGTGTAATAATGGGGATTATTCTACTTGTTATTGCACTATTCATGCAATTATGGATTTGCAAAAATTACAAGGGTGTTGTTTATGGGAAGGCGGGGTAGCTAAGGTTACAGAAAATGGGGTGGTAATGTGCCGTGATGGTAGCTACTCTGAAATATGCAGCATTAATTATAAGAGTGTTGTGTCACAAAACTATTAGGAGATCCATTAGTTTTCTAATCAAGCATAGAGATTTCATCTTTTTCTAGTTGAACTGATTCAATTTTATTAAATCTACTAGCTATTTTTTTAGCAGAAGTATTTACTTCATTTACATCTTGGTGTGCTAAGTCTATGTGCTTGCTTAGCTTATCCATTCTTTTTTCAAATCTTTCAAAATCCACAGCAAGAGCTTGTAAATGTTCTTGAATTATATGTACTTGTTTTCTAGTAGCGTCATCTTTTAATACAGATCTGGCTGTGGTTAATACAGCCATTAATGTGCTTGGCGATACTAACCAAACTTTTTGCTTTTGAGACATTGCAATAATATCAGGGTAGTTGGTATGCACCTCAGCAAAGATTGATTCCGCTGGTATAAACATAATAGCTCCGTCAGTTGTTTCATTTGCTATTATGTATTTATCAGCTATATCTTTGATATGTTTCTGTAAATCTTGGCGGAATTGCTGTTCTAGTAATTTCCTTTCATGCGTACTTCTTTCTGAATTAATTAGTTTTTGATAAGTTTCCAATGGAAATTTGGCATCAATTGCTAAGTTACCAGTTGGTTTAGGTAAAAACAACATGCAATCAGCTCGTTTATTATTACTCAATGTGTATTGTAATTTATAGTTAGCCGGTGGCAAAACATTTTGAATTAGAGAGGAGAGTTGCACCTCACCAAAGGCACCGCGCGCCTTTTTATCAACCAATATATCTTGAAGACTAACAACATGCCCTGAAAGCTCAGTGATTTTTCTTTGAGCTTCATCAATTATGGCTAATCTCTTTACGATATCTATGAATGTTGAAGAAGTTTTTTCAAATCCTTCAGTTAGCTTTGAGTTAACTTGATTGGATAATGTATGTAAGTTAACCCTTATTTCATCAGTTATCGATGTTAAATGTTTAGTTAATGAGTCAGCATGATTTTTGAAACTATGACTGATTTGCTCCCGAACATCTTGCATTTGCTTTTGAATAGAGTCAGAAATAATAATTTGATTGGATACCTTAGTTTCATTTAATTTCTCAAATATCCGATGTTCTGAATGAATAGCTTCTTCTTTAAGTTCTAGCTTTAATTTTGAAAGTTCTAGATTAAAAATTTGCACTATATTTATTTCTTGATTTGTGATTGATTGCAGCACTGCTTGATTATGTTTTCTGCTTAAATAGATATACCAAAGTTGAAAGATTATGAAGGTTGTAATTGCTACAGAAACAGAAAGATAAAATATTGGCATCATTTCTACCTATGCAAATGGATGAATTAATTTCATTGCTGGATTTAGGAGTTTATTCAGCATATTTTGTTTTGTCTCAGCTGATACTTTATAAGCTTTAGAAGAGGAAATCTTTTCTATAATATATTCATCACTGGTTTGTAGTTTATCTATCAAATTTAATCCAATTGCATCTTTTGCTAGCCAGTGTTCACCTGTAGCAACTTCTTCTATATTTAGCTGACTGCGATTAGCTAGAATGTGATCTATAAAAACTTGATGAATTTCATCCAGATCTTCTTGAAATTTTTGTCGGCCTTTATCGGTATTTTTACCAAACACGGTTAAGGTTCGTTTGTATTCGCCAGCGGTAATTAACTCTACATCTATATTGTTCTTTTGTAAAAATCGGTGAAAATTTGGCAATTGAGCAACAACACCAATTGACCCAATAATAGCAAAAGGAGCAGCTAAAATTTTATTTGCAACACAGGCCATTAAATAGCCGCCACTTGCCGCAATTTTATCAATACATACAGTAAGAGGAATTCCTTTATCACGAATTCGTTGCAGCTGTGATGCTGCTAGTCCATATCCGTTCACCGTACCACCGTGACTTTCTATTTTGACAATTACTTCATCTTTTGGCGTGACAACAGATAAAATAGCCGAAACTTCCTCGCGTAGGGCCGCTACTTGGGAGGCCTTTATATCGCCCTCAAAGTCTATTAAATACGTATAGGAGGTATGATCATCTGTTTTTGATTTTTTACTTTTTTTAGATTTCTTTTTAAATACAACTTTTTCTATACTATTTTTAAGATCGTCATAATGTTTGTTTAAGTATGATATATTGATCTTTGATTTTGGCTTTTTACTGATAGCAAAAATCCCAGCAGTTAGAAATAAGATGGCAAAAACTATAGTGAATGATTTTAAGATAAACATACCGTATTGTGCTAAAAATTCCATAAATTCTCTTTGTTTAAAAAAAAGTATTATCCCTGAAAATTAGAGTAAAATCTATTGGGAGTTCCCTTATGACTTACATATGATTTATTTATGTAGATTCTTCCGCAAGAATTGTAATATTTTTTATAAAATCACCTTTGTTTTCAATCCATGATTTTCTGTCAGATGCTCTCTTTTTTGATAGCATCATATTCATAATTGACATAGTAGTTGCTTCATCTTCTAAAGTTAGCAATACTAGTCTTCTAGTGTTAGGATCCATGGTGGTTTCGCGAAGTTGTAATGGATTCATTTCGCCAAGACCTTTAAATCTCTGTACATTCGCTTTACTACGATTGTTATTTTTAATTTTACTTAGAATTCGTTCCTTTTCTTCGTCATCTAAAGCGTAAAATACATCTTTACCAGCGTCTATTCGATAGAGTGGCGGCATCGCCACATATATGTGGCCGGCTTTTACTAAAGGCTTGAAGTGCTTTAAAAATAATGCGCAAATCAGTGTTGCAATATGTGCTCCATCTGAATCTGCGTCTGCTAAAATACATATTTTTCCATACCTTAATCCAGATAAATCATCAGACCCAGGATCTATACCAATAGCTACTGAAATATCATGAATTTCTTGGGAGGCAAGCACCTGACTGGACTCAATTTCCCAAGAGTTTAAAATTTTTCCACGTAGTGGAAGAATTGCTTGAAAGTCTTTATTTCTTGCTTGTTTTGCCGAGCCACCAGCAGAATCTCCTTCAACTAAAAATAACTCCGCTTGGTTTAAGTCCTGTTGCAAACAATCCGCTAATTTACCTGGTAGAGCAGGGCCTTGATGTACTCTCTTTCGCTCAATTTTTTTTGCTTTATTTAATCTTTTTTGTGCGCGCTGAATTGCCAAAGAGGCTATTAATTCACCTTGCGAACGATGCTGATTAAGCCATAAAGCAAATGAGTCTTTAACAATGTTACTAACAAAACTGGAAATTTGCCTCGAGCTAAGTTTTTCTTTAGTTTGTCCCACGAATTGCGGGTCTTTCATTTTTACTGATAGAACATATTGACAGGTATCCCAAATGTCATCAGCAATTAACTTAACTCCGCGCGGCAGTAAGTTTCTTATTTCACAAAAAGAGGAAATTGCATCAAATAATCCTGAGCGCAAGCCATTAACGTGAGTTCCGCCTTGGATTGTTGGGATTAAATTTACATAACTCTCAGTGATCGTATATTGAGAGCTATCTGTCCATATTAATGCCCAGTCAACGGTTGCTTCTTGGCTTGAAAATTTGCCAATATATGGTTTTTCTGGTAAAAAGTCAGCTGGTATTGATTGTAAAAGGTAATCAATTAAACCATTTTTATATGTCCAAGTAGTAGTTTCATCAGTAATTTTATTAATTAATGTTATATTCAGGCCATTACATAAAACTGCTTTTGCTCTTAAAACATGGGTTAAACTTTTAATGGAAACTTTAGTGGAATCAAAATATTTTGGATTTGGTATAAATTTGATGATAGTCCCTGTATCCTTTTTTTTACATGTACCAATTTCAGTTAGCTCGGATGATTTATCACCATTATTAAATGACATATTGTAAATGATGCCGCCTCTTTTTATAGTTACCTCAAGAGAATCTGATAAGGCATTTACAACAGATACACCAACACCATGCAGCCCACCTGAAAAGCTGTAATTTTTATCAGAGAATTTGCCACCAGCGTGGAGTCTTGTCATGATTACTTCAACACCGCTTAAGCCGATTTGCGGATGAATATCTATTGGCATGCCTCGCCCATTATCAGCAACCTCTATGTAATCATCTTTATGAATAGTTACTATAACTTCATTAGCAAACCCAGCTAGAACTTCATCAACACTATTATCAATAACTTCTTGAGCCAAATGATTAGGTCGTGTGGTATCTGTGTACATCCCGGGACGTTTTTGAACTGGCTCAAGGCCACTTAATACTTCAATCGCTTCGGCTGTATATTCCTGAGTCATTTGCTAATCCTATCTCTAGTTAAATTTGCCTAGAAGTTGCTGTTATATGTGGAAACTTATCTGCATAATTTAAAGGCCTTTTGCTTAACTCAATCATTCCAGCTATAGCTGCCTGGATAAAAGAATCAGAAACAGCGTCTTTGCCAGCAGATGGAGAACCATTATCACAATCCAGACCAATTTCTTTATTTAATGGAATTTGGCCAAGTAATTTACTTCCATATTCATTTGCTAAATTAATAGCTCCATTGCAACCAAAAATATCCTCAATATTGCCACATTTTGTGCAAACATGTTGAGACATATTTTCAATTAATCCTATATTATATATGCTAGTCTTTTCAAACATTTCCATAGCCTTTCTAGCATCTTGAGTTGCAATATTTTGTGGAGTAGTAACAATAATTGCACCAGCAAGAGGAATTTTTTGTACTAAACTTAATTGGATATCTCCTGTACCAGGCGGTAAATCTATAAATAAATAATCAAGATTATCCCACATAGTAATATCTAACATTTGAATTAACGATTTAGCTAACATCGGGCCGCGCCAAATTAATGCTGATTCATTTTTAGTTAAGTAACCAATGGACATAGCCTGTATACCATGAGTTGAAACAGGTAAATATCTGTCATTTCGGATTTCAACTTCTCCATTTTTTCCTAACATAGTCGGAATACTTGGACCATAAATATCAGCATCAAGAATACCAACTCTAGCACCAGATTTTGCTAAGGCAACAGCTAAATTAACGGTTAAAGTTGATTTTCCAACACCGCCTTTTCCAGATCCAACAGCAATTACATTCTTTACATTTCTTAGTCCTTTGCCAGGTAACTGAGTGCGGTGCGTTTTGATCTTTTGTTCTATAAAAATATTAAAAGTATGGTTTGGGATATTTTGATATAATTCTTGTTTAATAATATCTAGTAATGAATTTTGAAGATGTTTACAAGGAAAGCCTATTTCTAAATAAACATTTATTTCATCATCGGACACGTTTGGTAGTTCGCGGTTTGCAAAAACTACTCTTGGCTTGATTCCCATGTTTTCTATAGAAAGCTTAGTTGATGGCTCTATAATTTTATTAACTATTTCTGTTATTGCATTTATATTCATTTATACATCTCATTTTATTCATTATCAACAGACGGCGTACTAGTGATCACTATTAAACTTTTGTAAAACTTCTAAAAAATAATTACCATAATGTTCTAATTTGTGCGCCCCAACACCAGAAACCTCTAATAATTGATCTAAATTTTGTGGTTGCCTTTCAGTCATTTCATATAATGTTGCATCGCTAAATATTAAAAAAGAAGGTTTATTTTCTTTTTCAGCTAATCTTTTTCTTAATGCACGCAATTCCTCGAATAAAGGGGTTTTAATTATTTCTGTATTTTGACGATATTTTGTTTTTTTGATGCTTTTTTTAATATTATCTTGCACGATTGTTAAAAATATTTTTTCTTGTCCTTTCAGAATGGGAGTTGCTTTAGAATGTAATTTTAACACATTATAATGTTCTAAGTCTTGGTAGCAGTAATTTTTATGGATAAGTTGCCAAGCAAGGTGTTTCCAGTAGGCTTGAGATTTATCCTTACCAATTCCAAAAGTAGATAAATTGTTATGACCTAAGCGGGATATTTTCAGAGATTCACTACCCCTTAAAACTTCTATTACATGAATCATGCCGTAGTTTTGATTTACTCTATAAATACAGGATAAAAATTTTTGTGCATCAATTGTTACATCCTCTGTTTTTGGAGGATTATCGCAAATATCGCAGTTTTCACATTTTTCAGAATAGTTTTCATTAAAGTATGAAAGTAAAATTTGGCGCCGGCAGTTAGTTGCTTCTGCAAATGCCAGCATATGATTCAGTTTATGATTTTCAATTCTTTTTTGATTTTCATCTGTTGTTTGTTCAACCCAAGAGCGAAGTCTTGCGCTATCAGCCGGGCTAAATAATAATAGCGCCCGAGCAGGCAATCCATCTCGACCTGCACGGCCAGTTTCTTGATAGTATCCCTCTATATTTTTTGGTAAGTCGTGATGAATGACAAAACGAACATTTGATTTGTCTATTCCCATCCCAAAAGCAATTGTAGCCACTACAATATCTATTTCATCATACCTGAATAACGTTTGGACCTCGCGTCTTTCTGAATAAGATAAGCCGGCATGATATCCTTTGACTTTAAAATTTAATTTTTGTAGTTTCTCTGCTAGTTCCTCTACTTTTAGTCTAGTTCCACAGTAGATTATGCCAGATTGGGAACGAAAATCATTAAGAAAAATTTCGAGTTGTTTTAAGGGGTTATTTTTTGTAATTACGTGGTAATGAATATTCGGACGATTAAATGAAGCGATGTATTGTTTTGGATTGTAATTTAGCTTTTTAATCATATCCTTTCTAGTTTGGATGTCAGCTGTAGCAGTAAGCGCAATAATAGGTATTTCCGGGAAAGTTTCTTTTAAAACACCTAGCGCTGCATATTCTGGTCTAAAATCATGCCCCCATTGAGAAATGCAATGCGCTTCATCAATTGCAAATAATGATATTTCACATTCAGAGAGTCGTTCTAAGAAGTTGTTGCTAATAAGTCGTTCTGGAGCAATATATAATAAATCTAATTCATTATTATGTAATTTAGATAATACTTGCCGAGCTTCTTTAGATGTCTGGGAGGAATTATAATAGCTAGCTCTAACGCCAATTAGACTAAGAGCTGTTACTTGATCTTCCATTAATGCAATCAGTGGTGATACAACTATCCCAACACCTTTTTTTAAAATAGCTGGTATTTGGTAGCAAAGCGATTTTCCACCACCGGTCGGCATTAAAACAAGTAAGTCATGTCCAGCAATTACATCATTAATAATGTTTTCTTGTGGACGTCGGAAGCTATCAAAACCATAGTATTTTTTTAAAATATTATGCAAGGAGGAAGCAGTTGATGATTGACTAATTTCTAGAGTATCCATAAATTATCACTTCTTAAAGATTTGCAAACTTTTGGTTAGAATGATATTAATACTTGCGCAGTATAATAGTAAAGGAATGAGTTATGCAATTTGAATTAACCCCTGAAAATCGTGCATTTCAAGATATGGCTTTTGAATTTGCTAGAGATAAATTATCTCCTTTTGCAAGCGATTGGGATGAAAAGTCCTATTTTCCTAAAGAAGTTTTCCAAGAAGCTGCTGCTCTTGGTATGGCTGGAATTGTTGCTCGATCTGATATCGGCGGTAGCGGACTTAGTAGATTAGATGCGGCTATAATTTTTGAACAGTTGGCAAGTGGTTGTATTAGCTCAAGCGCTTATCTTTCTATTCATAATATGGTTACCAGTTTAGTAGATAAATATGCTTCTGAAATTTTACGACGAGAATATGGTCCAAAGCTTACCTCCATGCAGCTTTTTGCAAGCTATTGTTTAACGGAGCCAGAATCAGGCTCTGATGCTGCTTCATTAAAGACTAAAGCTGAGTTAGATGGTCAATATTATATTTTAAATGGTTCAAAAGCCTTTATATCTGGTGGCAGTGTTAGTGATGTATATTTATGTATGGTCCGGACTGGAGATAATTTACATAAAGGAATCTCTTGTTTATTAATTGATAAAAATACGCCAGGACTTAGTTTTGGAAAGTTGGAGAAAAAATTAGGCTGGAAATCTCAGCCAACCTCCATGGTTTTTTTTGAAAATTGTCGAGTGCCAGTTGCGAACATGGTAGGCGATGAGGGTATGGGTTTTAAAATTGCCATTAATGCGTTAAATGGTGGTCGAATCAATATAGCAGCCTGTTCATTAGGCGGGGCAATGAGTTGTTTAAGATTAACCCAAGAATACATGCATGAGCGCAAGCAATTTCAGAAAAAGCTTAGTGATATACAGGCACTTAGGTTTTATTTTGCAGATATGTATACTGATTTTGAAGCTGCTAGGCTTATGGTTTATAGAGCAGCAACTGCATTAGATATTGGAAATGCTGATGCTCCTATGTATTGTGCCATGGCAAAGAGAATGGCTACAGATGTTGCTTTTAGAGTAAGCGATAAAGCCATGCAAATTCATGGTGGGTATGGATATTTAGCTGATTATCAAATTGAAAGAATTTTTCGTGATTTAAGAGTACATCAAATTTTAGAGGGCACAAATGAAATAATGCGTGAAATT
This sequence comes from Legionellales bacterium RIFCSPHIGHO2_12_FULL_35_11, assembly GCA_001803185.1. Taxonomy (GTDB): domain Bacteria; phylum Pseudomonadota; class Gammaproteobacteria; order Legionellales; family Legionellaceae; genus 2-12-FULL-35-11. Next base: position 4,236 of record MHBB01000151.1, on the reverse strand, counting down.
ATAGCTAAAAGTACATTGGACACAGATTATAATTTAATTTAAGGATTTTTATGAGTGTAATAAATCAAGAAATTACGGATAAAATTTTGTTAATTACCTTAAATCGCCCGGATAAATTAAATGCTTTAAATGAAGAGGTATTAACTGGGCTTTCTAATATTTTTGATAATGTAAAAAATAATAATAAAATTAAAGGGTTATTGATAACAGGATCTGGACGTGCATTCTGTGCAGGGGCTGATATTAATAAACTTGCCGAGTGTGACGCAAGCTCAGGTTACAAATTTGCAAAATTTGGGCAAGAAGTATTTGCTAAATTAGCAAACTTAGGTAAACCTTCGATTGCAGCGGTGAATGGATTTGCCTTTGGTGGTGGATGCGAGCTAGCAATTTCAGCAAGCATTCGCATGGCATCTGATGTGGCTAAGTTTGGTCAACCTGAAGTTAAGCTAGGTGTTATCCCAGGATATGGCGGGACTCAACGACTTGCTAGATTAGTTGGAAAAGGGCGTGCATTAGACTTGTGTTTATCAGGACGATTTATTGACGCAAGTACTGCAGAAGACTGGGGGTTAGTAACAGCAGTTTTGCCATCCGAAGAGTTAATTCCCAAAGCAATGCAGATGTTAAAAGAAATTACATCTTTAGCTCCTTTGGCATTGCAAAGTGTTATAGAGTCAATTGAACATGGATATGATTTATCTTTATGTGATGCGCTACATTTGGAAGCGGTTCAGTTCGCGGCCACTTGTGCAACAAGAGATAAGAATGAGGGAGTATCTGCATTTTTAGAAAAACGGACCCCTAATTTTGTTGGAGAGTAAGATGAGCTGGGATTTAATAGTTAAACGTGAGAAGCATTTGGGAGTTATAACGTTAAATCGCCCTAAAGCTTTAAATGCTCTAACTATGGGGATGATTGAAGGTATATATAATCAATTGCAAGCTTGGAAGCACGACCCAGAAATTCATGCTGTAGTTATTTGCTCTGTTGTTGCTAATATTTTTTGTGCTGGTGGTGATGTTCGTTGGTTGTATGATTCTGGTCGGAATAAAGATCCAAAGCAATTAGAGTTTTTTAATAAAGAGTACAAATTAAATCAATTAATTCATGACTATCCAAAGCCTTATATAGCACTGATGGATGGAGTGACAATGGGTGGTGGGGTTGGTATTTCCCTGCATGGCTCGCATCCAGTTGCATCGGAAAATTTTTCTTTTGCCATGCCTGAAACAACTATTGGGTTTTTCCCAGATATTGGTTCAAGTTATCTATTAGCACGTTGTCCGGATAACTTTGGTATTTATTTAGGCTTAGTTGGCGATAGAGTAAATGCTGTAGATGCTAAAAAATTAGGGTTAGTTAAATATTGTATTAGCGCGAAAGAATTTCCTGAAATTATTGCTAATTTAGCTAAGTTAGATTTAACGATTAATGCTGCTGATAAAGTAGATAGCTGTTTAAGTAAATTTAATCATGTAGAATTAAAGTCGGAAATTTTAGATCTTAAAAAATATGTTAACGAAACTTTTGCTAAAAATAGTGTTGAAGAAATATTTGATGCATTAAAAAATGGTGACACTGATTGGCATAAAACTACTCTGCAAAAATTAGCAAAAAAATCACCTTTAAGTTTGAAGGTAACTCTAGAACAATTACGAAAAGTAGGAAGTGGCAGCTTGCAAGATGCATTAAATATGGATACTTGCTTAGTTAGTCATTTTATGCAAAATAATGATTTTTATGAAGGCGTTAGGGCTTTATTGATTGATAAGGATAAGTCTCCTAAATGGGTTCCTAAAAGTATAGACGAAGTGAGTAGATCCATGGTAGAAGAATACTTTATTAGGACTTACGCACCAACGAAAATACGCGTCATTGCGAGCGATAACGAAGCAATCTAGTGGCATTAAAGTTACTGGATTCACTTAGTTCGCAACGACGTCTTTAAAAATCATACCGTACAGCGCATATTTATTTCAATGGGGGTCCTATAAATTCTTCTAAATCTTTTTTTAAGTCATCATCTTCATCAGAATAAATAGCATCTCTTTCTAATTCGTAGTTACTATCTAACTTCTCAAGTTTACTTTCAATTGAACTAATAATATCTTCAAAATTAGTATAATTTGTTGTGTTGCTTGATATTTTCTCTAGAGACGCTTCACATCGGTTAATAACATCGTCAGAGACATCTTTTTGGCTTATAGCTAAATTTACAGTTAATAATGCTAAGAGAGTTCTATCATCTGACTTTGAACTTTCCCTTGCACTTTTTATTTCTTGCACAATCTGGTCGATATTATTTGGATCTTTAGTACACTGTTCTATTTTTCTATCAAGTAAGTCCGATGCAAGAATTGGAGGACAATTTCT
>MHBB01000151.1:0-1849 GCA_001803185.1 Legionellales bacterium RIFCSPHIGHO2_12_FULL_35_11 | reverse complement strand
CTTTCTATATGAGTATTCATACCGCGAGCTTTTACCATGGATGGTGGACCATTTACAGCTTTATCAAAGTCTTCAAAGCTAATAGGCTCTCCGTGTTCAAATGAGTGTATTAAATTAAAATAAGCTGATGCTAATCCACCCCTATCTATAGCATCTTTGCAGGAAAAATTCATACTATCAGGTTGAATTGCTTCTATTATTTTATTGGTTAATTCATATTTGATAAAATGTATATAAATGGCCTGTTGTTGAGATTTTGTTAACATACTTTTAATATCGCTCGGTTTAACTCCCAAGGCAGAAAAGCTTTTATCAAGTAGATCCACAAAAAATGCTCTTTCTAAAATTTTTTGTTTCTTTCCCTGGTCGCTGCATTGATTGTAATCTTCTATATTTAATTTTTTTTCTTCACTTAAACTTTCATGCCCTTTTGTTTGTTCAAACATTTCTTTTTGATCCGCTATTAAAAGAGTCATTACATCTGGGCTAATATATAAATCAGATATCATTTGGGAATTAGAGTTATTTATGTCAGATCGCTGTTCAGTAACTAACGTCATAATTTTCCCATAAAATGCTCCAGCTGGTGATCCTTCTTTTTCATTTCTATTATCAAAATCATGTTCTGTCATTAATCCTTTATCGGAAGGTAGTGTTACCACAAATAGGTTTTTTTGTTCATTTGAATAATTATGTAGTGCTTGTGTGAAGGAATATTCACGATGTCCTTCATATGAACGTGGATCAAATTTACTATATGCTGGTCTATCTAAACCTAAGCAATTAAAGTATAAATGCTTTTTTTCAGTATTTTCTTTTGATTTCATGAATAACTTAAACGAACCAGCGATACCATAATTATTATTTTCAACTTTTGCTTGAGTTCCAAATCTATGTTGCGTGATTTTTTTGCCATTAACTTTTACATTATAGTTAAAGAGATGAGGTATATTAGTATTCCTCTGTGGGGTAAAATTTGGGGAGGCAACTGCACTCACTTTGCTTCTCCACTCGTCTGCTTTTTGGGGGTGTTGTAATTGAGCGTTTGTTTTTGATTCTTCCTTATCCTTATTCCATCCGCTAGAAATTTTCTTTTGTACACTAGTTTTTTCATCTGTTGTATGAGATTGGGTGTTTCGTTTTATAGCTTTATATGTTTCATCAAGGTTCTTATTTTGATTGTCGTAGAGTGAAAGTATAAAGTTATCATTATAAATACTTTTGCTATCATAATTTTCAAGAATTTTATCCTGGAATTTGTCAAGGGCTTCAAAAAATTCGCTGAATAATTTATTGTACTTTTCATTCGGATTGTACTGTGACTCTGGAGTTATAGTGGAAATTTTTTGCATAAGAAAGACATATCTCATTTCTTCATAAAATCTTTTGTTTTCATCTTTTATTTTCAAATCATCTTGTATAAATTGTGATAAAAATTTCGCTAACTCTCCCTCATCTTTAGGGAATTTTAATTGCTGAAAGTACCTAAATGCATTTTCGTTGTGTAACCTAATGCTGGTAATTAAGACATCATCATTTTCTTTCAAATTTGTCATAATTATGCCTAGTTAGCATTCTTTATAGTTATAGTTATAGTTATAGTTTAGTGCTATAAGAGATAAATTTCAACAATTAGTATCTTTTTTAATGGGGGAGACCCACTGCCATTAAGTTAAGAAAAACACTGTCATTCCCGCGAATGCGGAATCTATTTCTAAGCAGGCACAGTGCCAGGAGCTACGCATGAAAAATATTCTGCCGTCTTTGTTTGAGTAGAGCGGTTCCTTCTTTCGTTGTAGCCGCTCCCTCGTTAGCACCCATCGTGCCCTATTAAGGCAATGGGCGCACG
>MHBB01000150.1:3228-16374 GCA_001803185.1 Legionellales bacterium RIFCSPHIGHO2_12_FULL_35_11 | reverse complement strand
TTAATCAAGTAGTATAGTATGGAAAGGCACTAGTACGTACCTGGGGTTGATAAATACAAACATATCTCGCATTTTATAATAGCTTAAGTATATAATTATCGTCTATTAATAATTGGTGATAGAAGAGAAATTAATGAGTATAAAGTCAGATAGGTGGATAGAGCAGCAAGCTGTAAGTCGTGGTATGATTTCACCGTTTCAGCCACGACAAGTTCGAGAAAATAATAACCATAAAATTATTTCTTATGGTGTTTCAAGTTATGGATATGATGTCCGTTGCGCTAATGAATTTAAAGTATTTACTAATATAAACTCAGCTATTGTTGATCCTAAATCTTTTGATGAAAATAGCTTTGTTAATGTTAAATCAGACGTATGTATTATTCCGCCAAACTCATTTGTTCTAGCTAGAACAATAGAGTACTTTAGAATTCCAAGAAATATTTTAACTATTTGTTTAGGCAAGTCTACTTATGCGCGTTGTGGAATTATTGTCAATGTAACTCCTTTGGAACCAGAATGGGAAGGGCATGTAACATTAGAGTTTTCAAATACCACTACTCTTCCGGCTAAAATCTATGCAAATGAAGGCGTGGCGCAAATGATTTTCTTAGAGGCCACTGATCCTTGCGAGGTTTCTTATCGGGATAGAAATGGTAAGTATCAGGGGCAAACAGGAGTTACTTTACCAACTACTTAGATCGTAATGTTTTGCCAAGTATTTAAAATTTTGCAGAACAGCTCAGCAGTTTTGGTCGCATCATAAATTGCTGAGTGAGCTTCATTTGTATCAAAGCTAATTTTTGCAGCTTGAATTGCCTTTGATAAAACAGTTTGCCCATAAACCAATCCAGATAGAGTAGCTGTGTCAAAGCAAGTAAATGCATGAAATGGCGAGCATATTTTTGTGCGATTTACAGCAGCTTTTAAAAATAAAAGATCAAACCATGCATTATGTCCAACTAATACGGCTCTTTGACAGTTTAATTTTTTTATGGCTTGATTAATCTTGGTGAAAATATTTTGTAAAGCCAGCTTTTCTTCGATAGCAAATCTTAGTGGTTGAAAAGGGTCAATTTTATTAAACTCCAGAGATTTTTGATCAAGAGCAGCCCCCTCAAAAGGCAAAATATGTTCAAAAATACATTCTGCTGGAATAAAGGTGCCATTTTCATCCATTTCTATAATTACAGCAGCAATTTCTAATAGGGCATTTTCAGTTGGGTTTATGCCAGCAGTTTCAATATCCACAACCACAGGTAAAAAACCACGAAAGCGTTGATTAATTTTTTTAAGAGAATGCATTAGATGACGCTCCATTGTATATTTTCCCCAGCAGCCAGAGGAATTACTTCATCATATCCTAGTGGTAAATAATTAGGGATAGTTTGTGATTTTTTAATTAATTCAATTCTATCATTTAAAATTGGCTTATTATAAAAAGTAGCTCCATATTTTGATAAAAATCCTTCAAGATTAGAAAGTCTGCTTGCTTTATCAAACACCTCAGTATACATCGCAACTGCAAAAGGCGCTGAATATACGCCAGCACATCCACAAGAATTTTCTTTGTAATTTTTACTGTGAGGCGCACTATCAGTTCCGGCAAAGAACTTAGGATTTCCGCTAGTTGCGGCTTTTATTAAAGATTTTTGACAACTTTCTCTCTTAAGTATTGGTAAACAATATAAATGTGGTTTTATTCCACCACTTAGAAGATTATTTCTATTGTATAAGAGATGATGGGGAGTAATAGTTGCTGCAACATTATTAGAAGAGTTTTCCATAAAATCAACAGCTACTTTTGTTGAAATATGTTCTAATACAATTTTTAGTTTAGGAAAATTCTTAAGGATTGGAATTAATTCCTCTTCAATAAAAATTTTTTCTCTATCAAAAATATCACCATGCGTAACTTCCCCGTGGATTTGTAGTACTAGACCTAAGTCTTGCATTACTTCTAGATGGGGATAGAAGTTTTTTACTGATCTAACTCCGGCAGAAGAATTGGTTGTAGCTCCTTTCGGATAGAGTTTTGCGCCAACGATATAGTGATATGATTTAGATTGAATTAGCTCATTTAGCTCTATTTGATTATTTAGATAAAATGTCATTAATGGTTCAAAACCACTATTTTTTGGTAAAGCACTCAATATACGGGCACGATAATTTTTTAAGTCGTTAAGGCTAACTAACGGTGGAATAGTGTTCGGCATAACTAAGGCGCGGGCAAAGTATTTTGCCGTATTAGGGACAGTATTTTTTAGTACATCATTGTCTCTAAAATGTACGTGCCAATCATCTGGTTTGATGATGCTTATATTTTTCACATTCAGCCGCCATTATGAATAGGAAGATAATAGGATAGCATGTAAAAGTATTGCTTTACAAAAAAAGTATAAAAAACATTGACAAATACTTAAGATACTACAATACTGAGTTTTCGTAGATTGTAACATTTCGTAACTATTTACGTTGATGATTTTGTTAACGATGATATTTGGATGTTACTGTTGACAATTATGATTTCAGGTATGATAATCGTTTCATGTACGTTTTCGGATTTAGAGCGATGAGGCGTACTGAAGTCAATAAAAATAGTAGCTTTTACGAAAAACGGAAGTTTAATAATAAAAAAGTGGAGAAAAGTATGTTAAATTTGAAAAAAACAGCCGTAGCTGTTCTAGCTTTGAGTAGCGGTGCAGTTTTTGCTGGCACAATGGGCCCTGTATGCAGCGCTGTTAACGTAACAGTTCCATGCGAAAGTACAGCTTGGGATTTAGGTGCAAGAGCTTTGTATTTCCAACCAAATGTTGGTGGCACTAGCGCTGGTATTTCTAAAACAATTTCTACTGGTGCTGGTCAATCTGTTGATCTTGGCAGAAATCCAAAATGGGGTTGGGGTTGGATGATCGAAGGTTCTTACCACTTCAATACTGGAAACGATCTTAACCTTAACTGGTGGCACGTAGGAACAAACAGATCTGGTGGTTTCAACGGTTCTGCAACTGTTGCAGTTGATTTATTAGATCCTCCGGTTAGTGCTGCTACAACTACTGTTAACAGAGCTACTGCTAAAGTTTCTCCAAAGTGGGATGCTGTTAATTTAGAATTCGGTCAACACGTTGATTTCGGCGAAAACAAAAGCATTCGTTTCCATGGTGGTTTCGAGTTTGCTCGTTTAACTGCTGATACTACTTTCAGAATGAGCGGAAGCAGCACTACTGCAGCTGGAGCTACTCCATCATTCAGCATAGTAAGTACTAATTCTCCTTCTTACAATGGTTTCGGTCCTAGATTAGGTGCTGACGCTGGTTATGACTGGGGTAATGGCTTAGGTATCTACGCTAAAGGTGCTATGGCATTATTAGCTGGTACAAGTAAGTTCAGCACTACTTCTACTAACGTTCTAACTACACATTCTGTAACTACAAATAGTTCTACTAACACTGTAGTTCCTGAATTAGAAGGTAAATTAGGTGCTAACTATACTTACGCAATGGCTCAAGGTGATATTACTCTTGATGTTGGTTGGATGTGGATTAACTACTTCAACACTATTCGTTCACAAAGCCATCAATTACTTGATGCTCCTGACGTTGGTGACTTCGGGCTACAAGGTGTATACTTTGGCTTGAAATGGTTAGGTAACGTAGCTTAAGTTACTGCCTAATAAAAAACCCGCCTTGAGCGGGTTTTTTATTGCAAAAAATATTTTGGTCAACAGAGGTAACTGATAATCCTAAAGAATTAGTTTATCTATCATAAGACATATACATATTAAAGATGATATACTCTAACCATTAATTTGCAATGGGATTATCAAATGAGCGTTGAAGAAACTACTTATGACTCCACTAACATTAAAGTATTAAAAGGGCTTGATGCTGTTAGAAAAAGACCTGGTATGTATATCGGCGATACTGATGATGGTACTGGGTTGCATCATATGGTGTTTGAGGCAGTTGATAATTCAATAGACGAAGCTTTGGCTGGTTATTGTCGTGAAATTAACGTCGTTATTCATGTGGATGAATCTATCTCTGTATCGGATGATGGCCGAGGTATTCCTGTTGACTTTCATGAAGGAGAAGGGAAGTCGGCTGCTGAAGTAATTATGACAGTATTACATGCTGGTGGTAAGTTTGATGATAATTCATATAAAGTTTCTGGCGGTTTGCATGGGGTAGGTATTTCCGTAGTGAATGCCCTTTCAGAAAAACTTATTTTAAAAATTAAACGAAATAACCGTGTTCATGAGCAAATTTATAACAAAGGAGAGCCTGCGGGGCCGTTAGTTGAGGTTGGAGATACAACTGAAACAGGTACATATATTTGGTTTAAACCAAGCGCCGAGACGTTTTCTAATATTTTATTTCATTATGATATCCTTGCAAAACGTCTCCGTGAGCTTTCATTTTTGAACTCTGGTGTATGTATTAATTTAAAAGATGAGAGAGAAGAAAATAAGCAAGATACTTTTCGATATGATGGTGGAATTAGCGCTTTCGTTGAACATCTTAACAGAAATAAAATTCCTATAATTCCAGTAATATTTTCTATGACTACAGAAAAAGATGGGATTGAGATAGCTTTATCTATGCAGTGGAATAATACTTATCAAGAAAATTTATATTGTTTTACGAATAATATTCCACAAAAAGATGGCGGAACACATTTAGCTGGTTTTAGAGGGGCTTTGACTAGAACCTTAAATAATTATATTGAGAAAGAAGGATTTGCAAAGAAAGCTAAAATAGCAACAATAGGTGATGATGCTAGAGAAGGATTAACGGCTGTATTATCTGTAAAAGTTTCAGATCCTAAATTCTCTTCTCAGACAAAGGATAAACTTGTTTCATCAGAAGTAAAGGCTGCGGTTGAATCGGCAGTTAGTGATAAGTTAAATGATTTCTTATTGGAAAATCCTGCTATTGCGAAAATCATTGTTGGTAAGATGATTGACGCTGCTAGAGCTAGAGAAGCTGCTAGACGAGCTCGTGATATGACTAGACGTAAGGGAGCATTAGATATTGCTGGTCTTCCTGGGAAATTAGCTGATTGTCAGGAAAAAGACCCGGCTCTTTCTGAGTTATATATTGTAGAAGGAGACTCTGCTGGTGGTTCAGCTAAGCAAGGTAGAGAGAGGAAGTATCAAGCTATTCTTCCGTTAAAGGGTAAAATTTTAAACGTAGAAAAATCTCGATTTGATAAAATGCTTTCATCACAAGAGGTAGGAACTTTAATTACAGCTTTAGGATGCGGCATTGGCCCAGATGAATATGATCCAGACAAAGTTCGTTATCATAAAATTATTATTATGACCGATGCTGACGTGGATGGGGCGCATATTAGAACATTGCTGTTAACCTTTTTCTATCGCCAAACTCCAGAGTTAATTGAACGCGGTTATATTTATATTGCACAGCCTCCTCTTTACAAAATTAAACAAGGGAAAAATGAGCGGTATGTAAAAGATGATGATGATTTATTTGAGAGTTTAACGCAAAGTGCGCTTGATGAAGCATTATTTTCTCCTGGAAAAGATGTGCCGGCTATATCTTCCTTGGCGTTGTTAAATTTAGTTGAGAAATTTCGTAAGTTTGAAAAGTTACTAAAAAAATATTCACGTCGATATGATAAGTTAATTTTGAAAGCTGCTACAGTTTTACCTATTTTTCAGGTAAATGATTTTACTAATCAGGAAAAAATGCAAAGTTTTGCTGCAGATTTAACTACGAAACTAACTGCAATTAGTGCAAAAAATCAGAATTTTTCTATTGAGTTAAAGTCGGATGAGGGAAGATATATACCGGTTGTGATTATGAGTCAGCATGGGACAGATCATATTTATACTTTAAATGCAGAGTTCTTATTGTCGAAGGATTTTAAGTTAATGCATGAGATTAATTCAGAGTTAGAAAATGTTGTTGAGGATGGCGCAACTTTTACGCGAGGTGCAAAGAGTATTTCTGTTGCTAGTTTTGAAGATGGATTAAATTGGTTGATGAATGAAGCGCAACGTGGGCAAAGTATTCAGCGATATAAAGGTCTTGGAGAGATGAATCCTGAGCAACTTTGGGAAACAACTATGGATCCAGATGTAAGGCGCATGCTGCAAGTTACTGTTGAAGATGCTGTTGCTGCTGATGAAATTTTTACAACTTTAATGGGTGATTGTGTCGAACCAAGACGAGAGTTTATTGAAACGAATGCTCTTGAAGCAGAAAATATTGATATCTAAAAAAATCATTAAAGTTTTAGTATAGAGTGCCGACTAAATGGTATATGTATTTTACATATTGCCAAAACAAGAATAAGGAGCCGGCAATGACACAACTAAGCAAGTTGCAAAATGATTTTCTAGATGGACTGAAAAAGGATGAGAGTCCTGTTTCAGTCTTTTTAGTAAATGGCATTAAATTGCATGGTGTAATCAGTGATTATGATGATCACGTTATCATGCTAAAGGGGGCAATTGTTCAGATGATTTTTAAGCATGCTGTTTCAACAGTAGTTCCTGGTCGGTAATCTCTTTTTTTAATCCTTGGATAGTTTGTCCACCGTAGAGTGTTGCGGTAAGTTTTCCTTCAGGATTAAATATAAATGTTACGGGAACAACAGAAATATTTCCTAATCCAAGTTTTAGAGCAGATTTTTGCTCTAGACTTGGATAGTGAATTTGGAATTTGTTAGCCATGTTTTGTTGTTGAGAGAGTGATAAAAAATCGTAATTAACGGCATATATTGCCACATTGTTATTTTTTTCATCAAATAATTTGTTAAATTCAGAAATTTCATCAACACATGGCCCGCACCAGCTAGCCCAATAATTAATAAACACCCATTTCCCTTTCAATGAAGAAAATTCAAAAGTCGCGCCATTAATATTTTTTAAAACAGGGTTTTCTATGGCATAAACAGGCTTCCAAGCAAATGGTATGGAAAGAATTATAAAAAATAAGTATTTTTTCATATGATTTAATCCTTTGTGCGTAAGTCCACCTAGATAATTATTAATTTAGGTCTTATTAATTCGTAGTAGAGCTCAACTGTTTTTTCTAGAATTAATTATCTTTAATTCATCTTTAGCCTCTTTCATGAAGGCAAACTCAGGCGGACGAAATAATGTATATTTTTGACCCATTATAAATAGGTTGGCAAACTGTCTTAGTATATTTAAAAAGAATGAATACCAATCTGGAGATTCATCAAAAACGCCTATTTCCTTTTCTATTTCTAAGGCTAATGCAGAAGCTCTTGTGCTGATATTTTGTGATTTATTAGACTTATTATAATTGGACCATTCTTCATATAGTTTTTTTGCTAATTGCGTATATTTATTTTCAGATTGATTGATATCTAATTTATTATATAATATATTTAATATTTTATCTATTTGATCTATTTGAACTTTAGATGTTGGATGGCGACCAGGTGCTTTAGACCGTTTCTTGTTCTTTTCTCCATTACGTGGATTGCGTTGGTTTGAAACCGGATTTTTAGTTTCTGTAATAGGAATCTTCGAAAACTCTACTTCAGTCTTAACCTTTTTTGTCGAGTCGGTGCTAGAATTCTCATGTTCTAATGTACACCGAGGTTCGCAGTTAAGAGTCTTCACGCGATTTAAATCATCTGAAGCGAGTTTATTAAGAGATCCAATAAACTTATTATCCTTTGTGTTTTCAGATACTAAAAAGCAAATTGATAAACCTTTTTTCAATTCTTTAGTCTCTTCAAAAAATAATTTAGCAGCTTCTTCTGTATCATATCCGTCATTTAATCCTAGAGGTTGAATAAATATGTTTCTAGAATGCATATTGGCTTCATGAATAATTTTATGAATTATTTCTTTATATAATTTATTTTGCTCATTCTCTAGGTTTTGTGCTGGAGATTTTTTTTCTGTGCTCACGATTTGTGCGTAGGATGGTTTATTATTTTCTTTTTGTTCTTGTAATTTTGGTACTGTGGCTACAGATCCAATAATTATATTATTAGGATTTTCATCTATAGTTATAAAATATCGAGAAATATCTTTAAAGTATTGATGATTTTTTGTTTGTGAGTTAAGCGTTGGAATCCAATCTGCTTTGTCATTCTTAAAATGCTTATTTATTATTTTTTGATTAAGAATTAAATATGCTTCATTGTTATTCTTTTTATCAGGATTACCAGCTAAGACAATTAAAGACTTTTTTTCAATACTTGCGTCAATAAAGAGTTTAATTTCCATAGATTCAAATTTCATGCAGCCTCACCTAGATATAATATTAAGAAAACAAAAAGACAAAAAGTCGCTCTATTGTACCAAATATAAACATTAACATCAATAATTACTATTCATTGATTGAATAAATGAAAAATCAATTCTAAACTAAGAGCAACAAGACACTGCCATTAAGTTAAGGATTTTGTCATTCCCGCGAAGGCGGGAATCTATCCATAAAGTGGCGCTGTGCCTGCTTAGAAATAGATTCCCGCCTTTCGCGGGAATGACAGTGTTTTCCTTAACTTAATGGCAGTGGAGCAACAAGAGGGTGATACTATGGCTAATAAAATAATAAGTAGTTTTGATATCCTGCATAATCCTTTGTTAAACAAAGGAACGGCATTTACAAAAAACGAGCGAGATCGATATAATCTGCATGGAATACTGCCTGGTAAGATTGAAAAAATTGAAGACCAGTTGGTGCGTGTTAGAGATGCAATTGATATGAAGGACACCAATTTAGAAAAGCATATTTATCTAAGAGCTCTGCAAGATGAAAATGAAGTATTATTTTATCGGTTTGTCGTGGAAAATATTAATGAAATGTTGCCGATTATCTATACTCCAGTTGTGGGTGAGGCTTGCGAAGACTTTCATCATATTTATCGTCATCCTCGAGGGTTATTTTTAAGTTATAACAATAGAGAGTATTTAGAGAAAATTCTGGCTGAAATATCTTCTGAAAGGGAAATAAAAGTTATTGTGGTAACTGATGGAGAGCGAATATTAGGGCTTGGAGATCAGGGAGCTGGTGGGCTTGGAATTCCAATTGGTAAGCTTTCTTTGTATTCGGCAATTGGTGGTGTTAATCCGAAGTATACTTTACCAATTATTTTAGATGTGGGTACAAATAATCCTGAGAGACTAGAGGATATTCAATACTTAGGTTGGCGACATAAACGAATTACAGGGGATAATTACTATGATTTTGTAGATCAGTTTGTTCAAGCAGTTAAAAAATACTTCCCAAATGTTTTATTGCAGTTCGAAGATTTTGCTCAAAATCATGCTTACCCTTTATTAAATAAATATAAAGATCAATTATGTACGTTCAATGATGATATTCAGGGTACGGCATCAGTTGTGGTAGCAGCTGTACTTTCAGCTGTGCAGATGGCTAAACAAAAATTATCTGATCAAAAAATAATAGTTTTAGGAGCAGGGTCAGCTGGATGCGGTATTAGTCAGCAATTAGTTCGCGCTATGCTAGCTAGAGGAATGTCTAGAGATGAGGCGTTACGTCATTTTTATTTAGTGGATAGAGTAGGATTATTACATAACAAAATTCATGATATACAGGAATTCCAGCACGATTTTGTAAAAAACCATGCTGATTTGGAGGCTTGGGGGAAAAAGGATAATTACTCGTTATTTGATGTTGTCCATAATGTAAAACCTACAATATTAATAGGAGTATCAGGTCAGCCAAATCAGTTTACGGAAGAAATAATAACGAAAATGGCTGGTTATTGTAAAAATCCTATTATTTTACCGTTATCAAATCCTACTTCTCGCTCTGAAGCAACACCTGAAAACTTGATAAAATGGTCTAATGGTAATGCATTAATTGCAACAGGTAGTCCATTTCCTGAGGTTAATTTTAATGGAACGGTATATAAAATTTCGCAATCAAATAATGTATATATTTTTCCAGGGATGGGTCTTGCAGTATTAGCTGGTAAAATCACAAGAATAACAGATACAATGATGTTGGCTGCGGCTGAAGAGCTAGGGAGATTATCTGGTGTTGTTAATTCAAACAAAACTTGTTTGTTGCCTGAAATTTCCCAAATTAGGAAGGTAAGTGAAAAAATTTCTATTGCAATTATTAAGCAGGCAATTAAAGAAGGTTATTCGCGGTTAAAAGAAGATGAAATTGCTAGAGTTATAGAAAAAACAGTGTGGTTTCCAGAATATACGAAAGAAGTCTAATTCTCAAGTTCTAGAAGTTCTTTGGCGTGAAGTTTTGTTTGTTCTGTGATTGTTATTCCACCTAACATTCTAGCAATTTCATTGATTCTATTTTTATCAACTAATTCTGTGACTTTTGTAAAAGTTTGTTCAAATTTTATCTCTTTTTCAACTAAAAAGTGTTGGTGAGCACTAGATGCAACTTGTGGTTGATGGGTTACACAAAAAACTTGCAGCCTCTCACTTAATTTTCTTAAGAGCTGTCCTACTAAGGCCGAAGTTGCACCTCCAATTCCGACATCTACTTCGTCAAACAGTAAAGTAGGTGTCGCTCCTCTTTCAGCTGTTATCATTTGAATTGCAAGGCTAATTCTTGAAAGCTCGCCTCCAGATATTATCTTTGCTAGAGAGTCTAGGCGCATTCCTGGGTTAGTACAAACTTTATATTCAATTTTATCTAATCCATGCGGCTGCATTTTTTCTAAATTAGAAAGTTCAATTTCAACAAATCCCTTTGGCATTCCAAGGTTTCGAATAATATTTGTTATTTCATTTGCAAGAGAAACCGCAAATTTTTGCCTAGATGTCCGAAGTTCAAGTGCAATTTGCTCATAAGAATCTTTAGCTTCAGCTAGTGATTTTTCAAGAGAGTGTAAGAGCTCTTTGTTATTTTCTATTTCTTTAAGCTCGGTTTCTAATTCTTTTGTCCGAGTAGCGAGTTGCTTAACGTCAATTTTATATTTTCGTGCAAGTAAATGAAGCTCAGCCATTCTAGCTTCTATTTGAGATAATCTATCAGGGTCAAGTTGGATTTTAGTTGAGAAAGCAAGAATTTCACCAGCTGCTTCATCGCACTGAATTAAAGCATTATCAATTAGTTCCAGGGCATTTTTGATTGATAAGTTATCACTTGGAAGCTGTGATAAATAATGTGATACTTGATTTAAATAATCTCTAATATTTGGTTCATCTTCTGCTTGCAGTAGGTTATCTATATTTCTAATTTGTTCAAGGTATTCTTTAGCATGATGTAAAAGTTGATGTTCTTTATGCAGGTTTTCAACTTCATTATCTTGAATACATAAAGCGTTTAATTCATTAATTTGATACAGGAGAAGTTCTGCTTTTTCTTGATTGGTTGTATTAGTTGTTAACTCATTAATTTTATCTTGAATTGAGCTACACAATTGATAACTATCGAAAGTTTTTTGCAGTAAGTCATGATGTTTTGCATATGTATCTAGTTGTTTTCTATGCGTTTGATGATGTAAAAGAGTTTGATGTTGGTGTTGGCCATGAATGTCTACAAGAGTTTCGCTGAGCTCTTTTACTTTCTGCAGAGCAAATGCTATGCCATTAATATATGATTTCGAGCGTCCTTCAGCATAAATTACTCTTCTAAGGAGCACTTCTCCATCAATTATCGGTACATCGTGTTGTTCAAGCCATTTTGCAGAGGAAGATGAATTGGAGATTGTAAAGCTTGCTTGAATATCGCATTTTAATGTTCCAACTCTAACTACAGATGCGTCAGCTCTTTCGCCAAGTGCTAGCATTAATGCATCGATCATAATTGATTTCCCCGCCCCAGTCTCACCTGTAAAAGCAGTCATTTTATCGGAGAAATCTAGTTCAAGATTAGATACAATGGCAAAGTTTTCAATATATAGTGAATTTAGCATAGTTCATCCTCTTAATCCCCAGCCAAGTTTGGTTTTCAGGGTATCATAATAATGATAATCAATTGGATGCAATAAGTGGAGTTTTTGTGGATGTTTTTCTATTGTGATAATTTGTCCTGGTTTAATGAAATTTGATTCATTCCCATCACAGCTTATTTGCAGGTCATTTTCGTTATCTGCGCTGATGTGTAATTCGACAATAGAGTTTGAATCAATAACTAAAGGTCTAGAGCTTAGGCTATGTGAAAACATTGGAACAATTGCTAAAGCCTCTAGGTTGGGGTGCATAATTGGCCCACCCGCAGACATTGCATATGCAGTAGATCCGGTTGGAGTTGTAAGAATTAGTCCATCAGCTCGATAATGACTTACAAATTGCTGATTAATATAAACATCAAAAGTAATAAGTCTAGTCTCATTACCACGGCTTAAAACTACATCATTTAATGCGCTTCCTTCTACGTAAGTTTTTTCATTTTCATGAATTCTCATTTTAAGTAGGGTACGATGCTCTGATTTAAATATGCCAGAAAATACGTTAGTAAGTTGGTTTTCGAAGTCAGTTGGCGAAATATCCGTTAAAAATCCTAAATATCCACGGTTAATTCCAATAACCGGTATATTATGTTTGATTGCAAATTTTGCTGCAGAAAGTAAGCTGCCGTCACCTCCGACAACTAAAATCAAATCAGTCTTTGTTTCTAGTTTATTTCTTGGAAATAACGGTAAATCTAAATTAAAGCTTTCCGCGGTATCTTGGTCGACATACGATTCAATGTTTCTATTATTTAGAAAATTAACCAAATGGTGCAAGGTATCATCAATACCCTGATTTGCTCGCACTTGTCTAGCATATAAAATAACTCGTTGAAAGCCTTTTTTAGTCATATTAATTACTTTAAATCCTCGTTACTATTCGCTGCTCGTGAGGCTTTTTTTCTATCATGTTCAAGTAATTGTTTCTTTCTTATCCGAATAGTGTATGGCGTTACTTCAACTAACTCATCGTCATCTATAAACTCCAACGCTTGTTCTAAGCTAAACTTTATAGGTGGTGTTAGGATAATATTTTCATCCGTACCAGATGCTCGCATGTTTGTTAGTTGTTTTTCTTTGGTTACATTTACTACTAAGTCATTATCTCTAGTATGTATACCAACAACCATTCCTTCATAACAATTAACTTGAGGACCGATAAATAGTTTACCACGCTCTTGTAAATTAAATAAAGCAAAGCCTCGAGATGTTCCGCCGCAATTTGAAATTAATACACCATTTGCT
>MHBB01000150.1:0-3195 GCA_001803185.1 Legionellales bacterium RIFCSPHIGHO2_12_FULL_35_11 | reverse complement strand
GGAGAAACTTGGTGAGAGGCGTGGAGAACTACAAAATATGATTCCTGATGGTAAAGGTCGAGTTCGTCTTGATTATACTATTCCATATGGTTCTAATTTTATGCCGTTTTCTTCGCGCATTATTACTTCAGGTTTGCAAATTGCAAGCTCGTATCCTTCGCGGCGCATATTTTCAATAAGAATAGATAGGTGCAGCTCACCACGTCCAGAAACTCTAAATTTATCTGGATCTTCTGTATTGTCTACACGTAAAGCCACATTATGTAATAACTCAGTTTCAAGACGTTCTTTAATTTTTCTACTTGTAACGAATTTTCCATCTTGCCCAGCAAATGGTGAGTCATTTACTTGGAATGTCATGCTAATTGTTGGTTCATCAACTGTTAAAGGAGGTAATGCTTCAACTGTTTGAGGATCACAAATAGTATCAGAAATATTTAATTGTTCAACTCCAGTGATAGCAATAATATCTCCAGCCCGTGCTGTTTCAATTTCAACTCGCTCAAGCCCACTAAATCCTAAAAGTTGCAATATCCTGCCACTTCTTATATTTCCATCAGCATCAATAATTTTGACAGGTGATTTCGCATTTATTTGTCCGCGAGTAACTCGACCTATACCAATTGTGCCAACATAAGATGAGTAGTCTAATGAGCTGACTTGCATTTGAAATGGACCGTTTGCATCAACATCAGGGGCAGACACATATTCTGTGATTGTTTTAAGAAGAGGTGACATATCTGTTTCCTCATCTTCTAGATCTAGTTTAGCAAAGCCGTTTAGAGCAGAGGTATAAACAACAGGAAAGTCAAGTTGCTCATCAGTTGCACCAAGATTGTCAAAAAGGTCAAAAACCTGGTCCATTACCCAGTGAGGTCTTGAGCCTGGGCGATCTATTTTATTTATAACTACAATAGGGTTTAATCCTCTAGCAAAAGCTTTTTGTGTAACAAAGCGAGTTTGCGGCATTGGTCCATCCACAGCATCTACAAGCAATAATACACTGTCCACCATGGATAAAATCCGCTCTACTTCTCCACCAAAGTCAGCATGCCCTGGAGTGTCTACGATATTTATTTGGTATCCATTCCAGTGGACGCAAGTATTTTTTGCAAGTATGGTAATGCCACGTTCCTTTTCTAGTACGTTAGAGTCCATGATCCGTTCAGTTTTAGGTCCGCGATCTTTTAGAGTTCCAGTTTGCTCCAGAAGCTTATCGACTAGAGTTGTTTTGCCATGATCAACGTGAGCAATTATAGCGATGTTGCGTATTTTTTCTATCATAATGGCCTTGTATTAAGCATAAGATACACCTGCTAATTAAAAATTAGCTAAGTCAGGTGGGTTGTATTTGGTTGCAATATTCTACATCACTTGCTAATTATAAAAAAGATATATCTCGTACCTTTTCTATTTGAAACCGTTAAGATTAGACTCATCAGGACCCAAAAGGGCAATGGCATTCGCTTCACTGCCATTAAGTTAAGAAAAAAGTGTTGTCGTTGCGAACGTAGTAAAGCAATCAAGAGCATATTTATGCTCAAGGATCGATCTGGGTTGCTTCGCTGTGCTCGCAACGACGAAAATTAAAACATTCTATTTTCTTAAGCGAATGCCATTGCCCGATGGGGGTATTTCTAAATTGCCGCTATAAATATATGAAAATATATTGCACTAAATATATTTTTAACATACACTACGCTGGTTATTTATTATAAAGAGGAGTTTTGTATATGCCAAACACTTATACCTTTACAAAAGATGGTGCTATGCTTAAAAAGCAAGATATGCCCAATAAAAGCGATGACCCTGCTAGGAGGATTCCGAGGGATACACAAAATGCGGTTTTAGCAATGCAATCTCCCAAATACCGCCAATGGTTCTCACCTCAAGTGAATGCTGATGCCTTACTAGAAGGTCTTACAAACGTATGTAGTCAATATGAATTATCAGTTGGCTTAATTGATAAGTTTTTATTACTAAAAAATAGACACTTAAATTTTATCATTGATAACAGCGTATCTATGGATGCAACATCAGATGTGTTATTTGAAGAAGCGCATAGTGCATTGCGTACTAACTATTCTTCTTTGCCAATGTCTAAGAGAAAACACCTTGCACAACTAGGAGAAAATGAATTAATGATGACACGTTGGGGTGAAACAGAAAATCGGTTGCATATTATGATTGATTTTTTAGCTTATATTCCCACAGAATCTATTACCATTTCACTTCTAAATGATCAAAATGGCAAGTTTAATGTTAATGATGAGAAACAAACAATTTCTGCAGATATGCGTAAATCTTGCACGCCTGAAGAATTTAAAAAAATGGCGCATAACATTATATCTAGAATATTTCAGCGAGAACCTTATGGTTTAACCCCACTGAAACAAGCACTTCATCGAGCCTTTAAAAGCGATGAACACATGATGATGCATTATGTATTAACAGATGGAGAGCCTTCCGATTGTTCTACTAAAAATCTCGCTGAGCTCATTACAACTCGTGGTCTACTCCGCTCAGAATTACACAAAATTTCAAACAAAGCTAATAGACACCCTGTGAATTTAATCAGCTGTACCAATGAAGATCTTCAATATTTCAAGGAAATTGATAAAAATGCACTTTATGTAGATGAAACAGATGATTATATTCAAGAAAAAAGAGAGGTTCTAAACGCTCAGGGTGAGACGATACCCTTTACTAAGGGATTATGGATCCTATGCCAACTTGTTGGTGCGCTAGATAAAGATCTGGATAATCTGGATGAAAAAAAAGAATTATCTCTAGAGTTTTTATCTAAATTACTTGGACGTAATGTGACGGCCGCTGACTATGATTACTACAAAATGAATCATCCTAATTATTTATTATCAGATAGAGCGAGCGCGAGATCAGTGAGAACACAATCATTTTTCGATCAACAACCAGATACGCCAAGGAGGAGCCCGCACGAAAATAATCAGCAACACACCACATGTGATAAAGTCACTGCATATATAATTGTCTTCGCATTCGTATTATTGACTGCTGCTATTGCTTATAATACTGATGACGATGATGATGACTACGACGACGATAACACCTGTACTATTTCTTAAATAAATGTTGTGATAATGTCTCTGGCTTACCAGAGCGCATGACCAAAATGTCGCAAACGTTAACCATGTCACCCTCTCACTGCCATTAAGT
>MHBB01000149.1 GCA_001803185.1 Legionellales bacterium RIFCSPHIGHO2_12_FULL_35_11 | reverse complement strand
GAAGGGTTTTTTCGTTGCCTCAAAATTAATGTTACCAATGGACGGATTGTTAACATAAATAAAGTACTTGTTTAATACTTCGGCCAATGTTTTTTTGTTTTTAAAAAATAATTATTTATTATTGTAGCATAAAATAAAACGTTGTGGATGAAGTGTGGTCAAAGTTGTGGGCGACAATGTTGAAAACGTGTTTTTGTTTTCAACATTTCGTCCATGACTTTGTCCACACGTTCCGAAGGATCATCCATAACCTTCATTAGCGTTGCTTTTTTAGTAGGCTTTAATTTTTTTCTAAATAAAAATATTTATGTTAAGATCGTAACTTCCGTGATGATCCTGTGTTCAAGTAACCGGGCTAGAGATTTGAGATCCCGGGGCGTCAGAACATGCCATCGAAGCGTTTAATCCTGTTATCAGGAGCGCCAATCTCCTTTAGTGACATCACGGATCAACTGGTAACTAATCGCTTATATTGAGATATTTTTCTTATCACCCCTAATATTCACTTTGGCAAAGATTCGTTTCAGTTTTGTTTGAATCGTTTTTTGTAGAACAATCGGATTCAATTGACTGTATTGCTCTGTGAGCCTCCTTTTAGTTGCTTCATCAATATGTTTAGAGTGCATCAAGCGTTGATAAGGTGTCGCCGGTTTAGTGTGTTTTTTAATGATTTTGGAGCCTACTCGTTTCTTTTCAATCAGTTTGAAGTTTGGTATAAAAAAATTATTCAATTGTGAAACCTCATTCTTATAAAGATCATTCATCAGCTCAACTAACTCCGGATTATCGAAGCGATAATAACCAAATAATTGTCTAACATGAGTCCAGTTTTTTTGTTCTACATGCGCATTATCATCGCTATGGTAAGGCCTTGAGCGAGTAAAAATAATACGTTGATTACCTTGCTCGTTGGAGAAATACCGGATTAAATGCCAATTTAAAAACTCACTTCCATTATCAGAATCAAAACCAAGAATTAAAAAGGGTAAACATTTTTCAATGTCGGCTATTTGACCTAATACACCAGTGGCTCCTTTGTTCCAAACAGCTCTATTCTCAGTCCATCCAGAACATATATCGGTCATGGTCAAACTCCACACGAAGCTACCATTTAAAGATGTACCGCAATGCGCAACTGTATCTGCTTCTAAAAATCCTGGCTTATCTTCATTCCATTGATCAGTTTTAACGGCGATATGCTTCTTTAAAATACTACCAGGTTTTGTGCCACCATAAGAACGTTTATACTGGGTACGCAGTGATGCAAGCATACGATCGATGGTTGCTGCACTCATCGATAATAACTTGTCATAAATTTTTGGCTCTAATGCGCCATAAGCTTCACCGTAAAATGGTAACCAAATTGGCAAAGCCATTTTTAATCGCTTACCGCATAGTTGATCTGTCAAAAGCCAAATCCGTTTTAATGGTTCTAAATAAACATTAGCCTCATAAATTTTAGGGCGACCTGTTTTTAAGCGCTGCTTTGGTCTTTTAGATGCTTTGTTGAGCAAACGAATAGCATGTTTGCGATGATATCCACTCGAGTCACACAATTCTTGTATGATTTCACCTTTTTCCTTCTTATGCGCTATTTTATAGCGTTTTGAAAGGTTTTTTAAGTAAAGCTCCATCGATAGCTTCCCCATAAAATGTCCCTTTTTATTTTTATTTGGTCGGTAACATTAGTTATGAGGCAACGAATCAAATTTTTCCTGTTTTCGGTAACATTTGTTTTGAGGCAATTCGTACCAAATAATGTAAATTGATTATATTTAATCATCATGATAAAATATAGAACACTGTAATTTGGGGTTCTATAAAATGGCTAGTGATGGTAATGAATTGGCTATACGTGGCCAACATACTAATGATACGCGAAAAAATGATGATTTAGATAAGGTATATGCTTTTGCTATGTTGGGCACAGATACTAAGTATACGCCTGAAAATAACTATTGCAATTATCCTGGTTTACAAGAGACTCTAAGTACTTTATTGCAGTATGTTGCTATCCAGCAAGTAAATGGTTATCAATCAGAAAAATTGTATACATTAGGAGCCAATGATGTTCACTCATCAGGTATCCTTGAATGGTTGAAGACAGGCCTGGATACTCTAATAAATATAGATCATAGTTATTGCATAAATGAATTAAGCGACAATGCTGCTGTTATTGATGGACCATCCACTTTTGCTTATAATATTGATCATATAATAGTTACATCTATTAAGCATTTACTTGAAAAGTGTGCTGATGGTTATAATAAAATTGCATTTACAGCGCATAGTCGAGGTGCAATGGCATCAATAGTTGTAGCAGCGGAGTTAGATAGGATTCAGCAAGAATTCAGAGATAATTCTGAAATGTCTAAAGAAAATTTTATTACTCTCGTGAAAAGTTCAACTCACGCAAATACATCAAAGTTACTAAAAGCTTATGAGTTAACTGATAAGCAATTTGAGGGAATTAAAAAATCAATTTTATCCCTGAATCTTCATATGTTTTTATTAGATCCTGTTCCTGGTGGCGGATTTTTTAGAGTAACTAACGCAAAGTGGGATGATTCTCGGTTTCATAGCATTCCACAAATTGTTAAAACAATTAAACAGTATGTCCCTAATTCAGAGCGTACCAGAGGATTCAAAGGAAGAGTTTTTAGAGTACCTGATTCTAGCAAAGTTGATTATACGGTAACTCTTCATCCTGGGCATCATGGAACTGCCTCTGGTAATCCATCTTATCACGTTTTTAATAAGAAAAATTTTGACATATGTGATAAAAATAAAACACTAGGTGTTCAAGAGTTAGTAAGTTATAAAATGATCGAGTTCTATGAGTTACTTGGATTTAAACCTAACTCTGTTAATAGAGAAGGATATGAATTAAATACAAAGTTGAATGAATTTATTGGACTTAAATCTGAGGGGAGGTCATTTAAATTAGTTGAAGTTTTTGATAGTATTTTACAAAACAAAGATGCTTATAAAAGAATATCATCAACCAATTACGGTACAGGAAATGAGGGTGGTTGGTCTAGGGCTCATTATGATCGATTAACAAAAATTATAAAAAGTAACACAGGTTTGTCTAAACTAGAATGGAGCCAATTTGATATTGGTAATATTTCTGAAAGTGAATTTAATCAGCGTGTGCCAAAAGTAAAGTTTAAAGCAATGCATATGAGTGGAGGAGCCTTTAATGATGAGCATGCATGGATATGTTCACAGATTTTAGGATTGAATAGTCATGAAAATGGTTTAAATTCATCTGATGATTCTTCTTCTCAAGCATCAAGTTTTGAGAAATTAGCACTTTTAGTGCCAAGAATATTAAATGATACCGAAGAAAAACTGCCAATTACCCAACTATTCAAAGATAATAAAGATAAGGTACTTAGTTATTTAGGTGTTTTAGTTTCTCATTCCGTGAATATATTTTTCTTTGAAGATTCATCTGATGATAAGATGCTGGAATCTTTGATTAATTTATTTAATAGAAAAATATCTAATAAAGATAGTAAATCATTACAAAAAGAACTTGTAGCCAATGTAATAAGTAGTATAAAAGATAACTTTAGCAATGTGTTGGTAGATTTGAATCAATCTATTCAAGATATAGAAAACTTTTCATTTGAAAAAAGTTCTAGTGAAGAATTTAAAAGAGAGCAAGTTAGCGAATATATCAGAAGAGCTAATAATCTTTATATTAACCAGAATAAAATAATTGCTAAATTAAAAAAATTGGATCAAGAAAAGTATAAAACAATACTCACTAATTTGGGGCCTGATTTATTAATTCCAGTTAATGTAGATATTGGTAAAATTGTAGTAAAACGTATGGAAGATCGTGGTATTACAAGCATTGTATTAGAACATGATTTGGAACAGAATTTCTCTGAATTACTAAAAAAGCATATAAAATTAAAGCAAAGAAAAGATTCAGACGATGAATTAATTGATTCAAATGAAAGACAGGATGATGAGACTAATCATTACAAATCATCTGTAATTTTATTTAATGTTGTTATGTTTTTTACCGCTGCTATAGGAATTGCTGCAATAGCTCTTGCTTTAACAGTACTTTCTGGTTTGCCTGCAACAGCAGTTTTTTCTGCTGGGGTAATAGCCTGCGGCATTAGTTTCTTTGGAACTGGTGGGTCTGCACTTGTAAATAATTGCCATACTATGGCTTACGCATCACTGCCATTCAGTTAAGGAATATATGTGCAAATTTACCGCGATCCGTCATTCCCGCGAAGGCGTATATGGACTCATCCGTTTTCGCAAGTAATTAGCTATGTGAAAAGTGAAGTATTTGCATTCGTATATCCGGCCATTAATGAGCGACTTATTGTACGCTCAGGCCCTGATGATATTCGCACTCTGTCTCCTTATCGGGCAATCGGATATTCTCATCCACGCTTCGCGTCAGGTATTTACAGAGTAGGTTTTACCATTTTCACATCAGCTGTTATTTGCAAAACTGGGGTAAGTCTTTTATGTCTCCACGATTGTTCAGTAACCCTTATAAACCTGGCTTTTTTTGTAATCAGTGATTTTTACTGATTACAAAAAAAGGTAGGTGCAGCGCGTAGCGATGCTGGTTTATCATTCATCAAGCTCACATTTAAGCACAAAGCTTTAAATGATCAACGTACTTATCACCATAAGCCATAATGGCCCACATATGACGTGCATTTTTATTAGCAACAGCAACCGCAGCTTTATTCTATCCTGCGCTAAGCTTTCTCGATAGCGATGTAACATTTGCACTTCTTGTTGATCAATGCTCTTAATTGATACCTTCCAATTAGCCTTAAGTTCCGGTTGAGTAATAATTCCAACTATGTTTTAATTTGCAATCATTAGAAGAATAATAAAAATAA
>MHBB01000148.1:28293-48364 GCA_001803185.1 Legionellales bacterium RIFCSPHIGHO2_12_FULL_35_11 | reverse complement strand
CCTCTCTCCATGACATGATACGCACGGACGAAAAGATAAATATGCTGATAATTCATCTCTTACTGTTGATGAATCTGATTCACGATACCGACGCTGCATATTTGGTATTACCCCTTCAAAAGCATGCGTCTTTACCATATTGCTACCACGCAAACGATGATATTGAAATTCTATTTTTTCCTTTCCACTGCCATGTAAAATAATATTTTTAATATCTTCTGAAAGAGAGAAAAATGGTGTATCAATTGAAAAGTGATAGTGATTTGCCAAAGATTCTAATAAAGCATGGTAATATACAGATCTTTTATCCCACCCCCGAATCGCCCCATCAGTTAGACTCTTCTTGTCATTTACTACTATTCTATCTTCATCAAAATACTGCAAAACTCCTAAGCCATCACAGTCTGAACATGCCCCAATTGGGTTATTAAAAGAAAAAAGTCGCGGTTCTAACTCACTTATACTGTAACCACACAAAGAACATGCAAATTTAGACGAAAATACTATATCTTCAAAACTATCATCTAACGATGAAACAATTACTAATCCATCTGATAAATTTAAAGCATTTTCGAACGACTCACTTAATCTATCTGCTATATCTTCCCGAATTTTAAATCTATCAACAACTACGTCTATATTATGTTTTTTTCTTAATTCTAAATTTTGATCTGTATCTAACTCACAAATTTCCCCATTTATTCTAGCTCTTATATAACCTTTCGCTTGCAATTGTTGTAACAATTGAGCATGCGTGCCTTTTCTTTCACGAATAACTGGTGCTAATATCATTGCCTTAGCTCCCTCAGGCAAAGCTAAAATATTGTCCACCATTTGGCTAATAGTTTGTGCATTTAATGATACTCCATGTTTTGGACAACAAGGGTCTCCTACTCTTGCAAACAACAGTCGCAAATAATCATATATCTCTGTAATTGTTCCAACTGTGGACCTTGGATTGTGTGAAGTCGCTTTTTGTTCTATTGAAATTGCTGGTGATAAACCTTCAATAGAATCAACTTCTGGCTTTTCCATTTGAGATAAAAACTGCCTTGCATAAGCTGACAATGATTCAACGTATCTTCTTTGTCCTTCCGCGTATAAAGTATCAAAAGCTAAAGAAGACTTTCCAGAACCAGAAATTCCTGTAATAACAGTCAGCTTATTTCTTGGAATATCTAAATTTATATTTTTTAAATTATGAGTTCTTGCACCACGAATAGAAATGCTTTTAATAGAGTCATCAGTAGAAATAGTCGTATATGACATAATTGCAATAACCTTTTTCTATGTTTAACAACAGACATCCGAATATCTTACCAGAATTACTATTAATTTTAAAAAGTTTACTGTGACGGATGTGCGTTTAACACTCAATAACTGTCTATAAGACTTTTTTTCTAGGATAATCTAGCTAATGCAAGATTCGCTTTTTCATTACCCAGACTAGCAGCTTGCTGATAGTATTTTCTAGCTAAAGTAGAATCAATCTTTGTAGCAAGCCCTGTTTCATTCATTAATCCAAGCTGATACATAGCATCTCTATCACCTTTTTCTGCAGCGAGCTTATACCATTTATAAGCTTCTTTAGCATCAACAGATACACCATAACCATTCAAATATAATCCAGCTAATTGTACCATCGACTCTTTATGCCCAGCTTCAGCTGCCTTAAGATACAAGTCTTTGGCCTTTTTATAATCTACCTGACATTGCTCTCCGCGCTCATATAATAAGCCTAAATTAAATGCGCCAATAATATCACCCTTTACATTAGCATACTGATACTCAGCCATTGCCCCTTGATAATCTTCATCTTCAGTATCGTATAAAAATCCAATGGCTACAGCGGCAGGAGCATAACTAGCTTGAGATAATTTATACCATTTTTTTGCTAGCTGATAATCTGGACCATTTGGCAAATTACCCAACTGATACAATCTTGCTAATAAGTACTGAGATAAAGGTTGATCTTGCTTAGCTGACTCGGTATACCACATTTCAGCTTTTGCATAATCAATGTTGCCGCCTATACCATTTTCATATAAATACCCAAGCTTTAATTGAGCATTTTTATCACCTTTATCTGCAAATTGTTGATAAATAGTATGCGCTTCTTTTAACTGTGACTCATCTTTTGAATTTGACAAATAATAATCGGCTAGTAATAGTCCAGCAATACTATTTCCTTCTAACAATGCTTTATTTAAATTTGGTAAAAACTCTTTATTTTGTTGTTTATTAAGTACTGCTAGATTAAGATTAGCGTATGAAAATTCAGCATTAACAGCTTTTTGTAATAATCCTGATGCAACCTCTAAATCTTTACTAAGACCATCACCGTTAGCTCTGTAAGTACCTAAAATAAAGGCACTGACGGGATTGTCACCTGCTTTTTCATACCACTTAATTGCTGTACTTTTATCTGCTTCGACAATAATTCCTCGGTCGTACATCAAACCTAGCAATAAAGCCGCATATTTATTTCCATCATCTACGTCTTTTTGGCATGAATCATAAGCGAATTGTTGTTTTTCTTTATTGTTATCCATCGCATTATAAAAAGCTAATGGCAATCTGGCTTCATTAACATTATTCGCCAACGCTTGCTCGTATAGACGCTTAATAGTTTTATTTCTTTTTTCTTTACCATTCACACTAATATCTGTTGGTTTTGAATGCACCATAATCTCAGCCAACCTATACTGAGCTAAACCAAGATTATTAGCAGCCGCAACATTATACAATGCTATAGCTTGCCCAATATCTTTAGGTATTACTTCTTTACCATCTTTATCTTTATAGCCATTTTCGTATATCTGCGCTAACACAAATTCAGCAAAGTCGTTACCTTTGAATGCTGCATTATTTAAATATGTTTGAGATAATTTATAATCTGGGAAAACTCCATCTATTCCTAATAAATATATAATCCCTAATTGATACATAGATGCTAAATTATCTTGCGATGCGGCAAGATTATAAAACTTGATGGCTTCTTCGATATTTTTACCTACACCAACACCATTTTGATACATTAAAGCCACATCAAATTGAGCAGCTGTATCACCAAGCTCAGCTTGGGATAATAATTTTTTAAACAACCCCTGAAAATCTATAGACGAATTGTTTTTAGATTCTGCCAACAAATAATCAAAACCTAAGCTCGTAATTTGTCTTTTAAGGTCTAATTTATTTTTTTCAGTTTGTTGACCAACCGCGGGAACAACATATGCTGGATATACAATTCTATCTCTTGCATCCATTTGTTTGCTAGCTACTAAAATATCGTAAAACTCACTAATTGGAATAGTATTAGGATTAATCAATGTAAATTGTGGCTTATAAATATCTTTTTTTGCTAGCTTATCCATTTGCGGTGCTTGATTATAATTATTTTGTCGCAAAGAATTTTTATTATTCCATGATGTTAAAATTCCACGCAGTCTATAATCTGTCTCAGCGAAATCACTTTTTTTTCTATCTGTTAACCAATGCACTGCCTTAACTTTTGATTTAGTCACAGAATTTTTTGCAAATTCTTTAGCTTTGATTTGCCATGTCTTAGCTAAATTTTCATCTGCCTCTGTCTCTATACCTTTTTGATACATTTGTGATAACTGTAATGCAGCTGACTCGGAATATAGCTGTGCGGCTTTTAACATCCACAAATAGCTATCATGATTATTAAATAAAGGCGTTTTTTCATTGGCATATAAATTGGATAAGGCAATCATGGCTGGAATATATTCTGCTATTGCAGCTTTATTATACCAATCCTTCGCTTCAGTATATTTTTCTTCAGCGGCACTTAATTGCCCCATTTGATAATATGCTGGCAGATATTTTTCAGTGATAGCCAAATTAATTAATTCTCGTGCCTTATTAAGATCTTTTTCAACCATTTTTCCTTCAATATATTGCTTAGCCATTAATAGTTGAGCAGCTGGATTATTTTGTTGGATTGATTTATTTAACCAAATCATACCTAATTTCTTATTACCCATATTCTTAGTATTTAAAAAACTGCGCGCCACACTATACTGCGCGATACTATTCCCATTTTTAGCTGCAGCTATATAATATTTTTTTGCTTTATCTCGATTTTGTTGAACTCCAAGACCATAATAATATGCCCCAGCACAATACATTAAAGCTGATGTATCATCTTTATCAGCTGCTTTTTTAAACCAATACAAGGCCTTCTCTAAATTTCCAGTCCCAATTAACTCATATCGCGCCATGATTTTTTGCGCAAATAATAATCCATTTTCAGCGGCCGACTCAAAATAACTTATAGCGATTTCATTGTTTTTAAGCTCACCATATCCATACAACCGCATTTTGGCTATATAATAATCAGTAATAGCATCTTTTGTTGGAGATTTGCTCAATAAATTTGCGGCTTTATCATAATTTCCTAACCGATAAGCATCCAGTCCTGGATTTGCATATACTGTATTCGTTAATGCTGCTAGACAAAACCATGGCAAAATTGATTTCATCTTATTCCCCTTATATTAGTATTATTATCGTGGAATAATTCCATAGCGAACCACATCTCCTACAGCCCTACCTCTAGATGCGCTCTTTACTAGCCAATAATTACCCCGATTATTTAAGCCAAATTTTACACGCGTATACTCACAAATTTTTAAGCTTTTAGAACAATCAACTATTTTCCCATTCCCATAGTTGCCACCATTAACACTACAGATATATTTTAGCTCTTTTTCTCCAGTTGCAAGAACTGCCCATGATTGTGGGAGAATTACATGATTTAAATAAGTGCTTCGGCTAGAACTATTCTTTAACAGCTGACTTAAATTTATAGAGCTATTCAGTTTATTATAGACAAAATATAGAGATTGCCTATCACCAATACTTTCCGGCTGAATATTTACTATATTTAATTGGAATTCATAGCCTGTATTCTTACAACCAAGCGGACTTTTAATTTTACTTTCAAACTCATTTTCATAACTTTCCGCGCTTTGGTATGCTAAGCTTGCACTGCTAACTACAAGAAATAGGCTTGTTACTAAAACTTTTAAATTAGTATTCATAGTTTATTCCTACTATCCTTTAGTTACTGGGCGAACAATCACTTTTGTACCCACTTGATTATTACTGTCATTACCACTTTCTACAAATTCATGGTTTAGCCATTTAGCATCTCTGCTAAACATCCTCACACATCCATGGCTTGCGCGATATCCAGGAATATCATCTGAACCATGCATAGCAAATCCTTTATGAAAAAACATGCAATACGGCATTTTTGCTCCGCCGCGACCTATAGGGAAAATATCCGATTTACATTTTTCATCTTCTTTACTAAATACCCGATATGTCCCAGTTAAAGTTAAACAAGAATTAGCACTGTCTGGGCACTTAGTTCGACCAGAAGCAATCGGCCCCCACTTTACTAAATCACCGTTAGCATCATAGGCAGCCCAAGCCAACTTGTCCTGATCAATGATAACTTGCTTTTCGTTATCAGCTATATGATGGGTAAACGGTGATAAATCTAAAATTGTTGCCGTTTTTAAATTATTTGGCACTGCTAAAACTTTGCCTGCATACAACCAATTATAGGTACGATTTACTCTTTGCACTAAATCTCGTTGCTCTTCATTTGGAAATAACTTATCCCAAGTCTCACCTCCACCAACTTTAATACAAGTATATTGGGTGGTTTGACATAAATCTGCGCCGTAATAATTTGGCGATTGGGCTTCATTTTTAGTATTTTTATCTTGAGAAATCGCAGAATTTGAATAGCATAACAATCCTGGAATGAGACCTAAAACAAACAAACTTTTACTTAATTTCACTTTCAAAAAGCTGTTTTTCATAGCGCACCTATTTTTATTTTTTATCGATATGTATATATTTCGGCGTACTAAAAAAAAAGTTTAGAATTATTTATTGGGAGTTCCCTTACAGATGCAAATTCTCGTAAATTATTTTTGCTAATGCTTCACTGATACCTTGCACTTTTACCAACTCATCAATTGATGCCTTCGCAAGCTCTCTATAACCACCAAAACGTTGTAACAATGCCTTTTTTCGTTTTGGTCCGATTCCTTCTATATGATCTAAGGAAGAGTCTAAGCTTTTTTTCGCTCTTTTTTTCCTATGAGCAGTAATGGCGAATCGATGCGATTCATCGCGAATATGATTCAGTAGATGCAATGCTTTAGAATCTGTTGGCAAAGTTATTTCGGTAGATCCTGTTTTATTGTCAGATAATAGTATGCGTTCCATGCATGCCTTTCTAGTTTTTCCTTTGGCAATTCCTAATACATAAATAGAAAATATTTGCAGTTTCGCTAAAGATTTTTTTGCTACCTCAACTTGACCTTTTCCACCATCAATAATCAAAACATCTGGCAAATTTTTTAATTGTTTAAATCTTCTTAAAATAGCCTGTTCCATTGCCGCATAGTCATCTCCTTTTGTAATGCCGGAAATATTAAATTGCCTATAATCTCGCGGTGATGGTCCATGCTCACCAAAAACCACACAAGCAGCCACTGTTGAATCCCCTTGCGTGTGACTAATATCAAAGCATTCCATCCTAGTTATATTTGGAACTCCTAATAAATTTCCTAAATCATGATAACGCTGCTTCATAGTATTTGTTGATGCATTGTATTTAGCTACAGAAATCTGCAAGTTATTCATTGCAAATAGCAACCAATCTTTAGCTTTTCCCCTTGCTGCAATTTTTATAGAACACTTTTTTTGCTTAATCGAATACAACATGTCTTCTAGTGATTTTTTATCTACTACTTCTTGATCTGTAAAAACTTGGCTAGGTATTCTGTCAGGCATATATAAATAATAAAATGCAACAAATGAATTAAATACTTGCTGCCAAAGTTCTTCATCATTAAAACTTAAACTATCTTCTGGAACATTTGGAAAAAAGCTATCACAAGATAAAATCTCACCGTTTCTAACCTCAACTAATTGCACACATGCAAATCCAGTTTTAGCTAATATTACAATTACATCTGCGTCCCCACTAGTCTTTACTACCCCTTGCTGCTCTTGGATTAAGCGAAGACTCTTTATTCTATCTCTTATCACAGCAGCATTTTCAAAATTTAACTCATTAACACACTCCTGCAGTTTAGATGCCAAATCATCCAGTAGCTCTTGGCTTTTCCCTCGCAATAACTTTTTAACATCAGATATAACAGAATTATAATCCTCTTCTGATATATAATTTGTGCATGGAGCACTGCACCTTTTAATTTGATATTGTAAACATGGTCTACTTCTAGCATTAAAATAACTATCGGTACAACTTCTAACTTTAAAAATTTTTTGAATCATATTAACTGTTTCATGCACTGCAGTTACACTTGGATATGGTCCAAAAAAGTCAGAGCTGTTTTTAGGCTTACCTTTACAACGTTTTACAAGAATATTTGGATAGGAATTATTGCTTGGAATATAAATAAATGGATACGTTTTATCATCACGCATTAACACATTATATTTTGGCTGGAGTGATTTAATTAAACTACTTTCTAATAATAAAGCCTCTGTTTCAGTTTTTGTTATATTTACTTCAATTGAAACAATTTGACTAACAAGGGATTTTAATTTGGATGTCTTATTTTGTTTATTAAAATAACTAGATACGCGTTTTTTTAAATTTGCTGCTTTACCAACATATAAAATCTCTTGGTTGGCAGATAGCATTTTGTAAACTCCTGGTTCAGAAGTTAAATTTGCTAAAAATGATTTTAATTCCTGAGATAAATTGGCATTACTCATCTACACCTTCGATTATTCGATGTTTTAGTGCAAGATATGTTAATTCAACATCATTTTTTAAACCTAATTTTTCGAAAATTCGATAACGATAGCCATTTATTGTCTTGGTGCTTAAAAATAACATATTGGCTATCTCTTGCACTCCAACGCCTTTGGTAATCATTCGTAAAACTTGCATTTCTCGCTCGGATAATTGATCAAATAAACCACTACTTTGATCTTCTAAGCTACTTATTACAATTTTCTGAGCTACCTCTGCACTCAAGTAACGCTCGCCCTTATAAACTTTGCGAATAGCTGTGGCCATTTCTTCAGCCCCAGATTCTTTAGTTAAAAAACCAACAGCCCCTAATTGCAAAATACGATTGGGTAATGAATTAGTACACATTCCAGTAACAGCAATCACTTTTAACTTCGGGTAAGATTTTAATAATCTTCTAGTAACTTCCCAGCCATCTATTCCTGGCATTTTCATATCTAATAAAACAACATCTGGATTAAGAGATTTTACGAGTGATAAAGCTTGGTCGCCATTTTCAGCTTCACCAACAACGCTCATATCCGATAAATCATCTAACAGGCGTTTAATTCCTAACCTGACTAAAGCATGATCATCAACTATGAGTACTTTTATCAATTAACACCTCTTTTTCTAGGATAAAATATTCAATGATAATACCAAGAGTAAAAGATATTTACAAGCTAGAGAAATAAAGCCCGCCTATCTGGTTGCTACATATTATGATAATTTCGTCATTGCGAGGTACGAAGCAACCCAGGGAACATAGCTACGAACCCTGGTTTGCTTCGTACCTCGCAATGACGAATATGTGGCAACCAGATAGGCAGGAAATAAAGGTCTTGAAAAAATTAACCTAACAAGCACAAATATGGATTGCTGGGTTTTTATCATCAACTACAAATAGCGGCGGAAACTCACCTAAACTTCTTGCCTTAGTTAAAATATCAGCTATATTTAACTTTACAAAATCATATAGTTCTGAAAAATCATGTATTACAAAATACACCTTCTGTAATTCATCAATTCGATAAGGCGTGCGAGCCGCGACTAAAGGATCGAATAACATTCGCTGCGGTAAATTACTTTCAACACAATATACTGTTTCATTGATCGAGGATAAAATTCCCCCACCATAAATTCGCAAACCAGATTTTGTATAAATCAATCCAAACTCAACCGTAAACCAAAACAGTCTCTGTAATAACGGCCAATCCTCCTCTGGAAAACTAAGAACAGACTTAGCATAATCCTGCACAAAATCAGCAAACACAGGATTTACCAACATCGGACAATGCCCCACTAATTCATGAAATATATCGGGCTCTTGCACATAATCAAGCTCGTCTTCAACTCTTATAAAAGTAGCAGCTGGAAACTTACGTTGCGCTAATAATTCAAAAAAATCTCTTGCAGAAATTAGTGCTACAACTGGCGCAACCTCCCAACCAGTTAAACTAGCTAAAGATGAATTTACATCAGGTAACTGTGGAATAGCTTCTTTAATTAAGTTTAATTTATTTAAACCATATAAATAATCATCACATGCTCTTCCAGGCCACAATTTCTCCTGCCTTGCAAAAAGCAAACTCCATACACGATTTTCTTGAGCGGAATATTTAATGAAGCCATTTTTATCGGGCGTATGCGCTTTATACTTACTAACAAATTCCATAACTTCTCCAACCTAATCAAACGCGCGTATAAATTTATACTTCTATTTTAACCTAGAAAAAGCAGTTGAGCTCTACTACGAATGCTCACTGCCATTAAGTTAAGAAAAACACTGTCATTCCCGCGAAGGCGGGAATCTATTTCTAAGCAGGCACAGTGCCGCTTTATGGATAGATTCCCGCCTTCGCGGGAATGACAAAATCCTTAACTTAATGGCAGTGCTACGAATGCTACGATCTCAACTGCTTTTTCTAGGTTTAATTGTAGCCTTTAAATCTGCTATTGAAATGCTCGAACCGGATATTTTTTTTTCTTTAATGCCTTTCCAAGCATGACCATAAACAACTTCATAGGTTAAAGGATACTTATCTGCATTGGTAACAAACTCACTAATAGCATTAGTGAATCTTCCCCAAGAGTTTTTTCCTGTTAATCCTTTGTTTTTCTTAGAGTTAATATTAACAACTCCTTGTGATTTTAAAGAATACAATAAATCTTGCAAACTAGGATAGTGGACTTGGAGCATTTCCATATCTAATACAGGATCTTGAAAACCAATTTTAAGCATAGCATCACCAACATCATGCATATCTAAAAAGTCATTTACGTGAGCGTATTTATCCGCAACTCTAAAAGAATAGCGTAACTCTTTCAATGTGTCTGGGCCCAAGGTAGAAAACATTAAACATCCACCATTAGCTAGCAATCTTTGTAATTCGGTATTTATAGCAGCAAATGATTCAGCCCAGTGAATAGCTTGGTTTGAAAAAATAAGGTCAAACTGTCCATCAACAAAAGGTAAATTATGCATATCTCCATTAACAAGCGCCCAACGATTAAATAGTTTTTGTCTGGTTTTAGAAATCTTTAGCATTTCTATAGCAATATCTACCCCAAATACTTTTGCTTTTGGATATAATTTCTGCAATTTTTCTGTAAAAACTCCCGGGCCTGAACCTAAATCTAAAATGTATTTAGGTTGTATTTTTAAATAGATAAGTCTTTGAAAAAGACGATTTCCTATCTCTGTCTGAACATTTGCCACGTCTTCATAGTTCAATGCTGAATTGTTAAAAGAGTTGCAAATAATTTTTTTTAAATTCATCATACGTCACAATAAAAAAAGGAATAGTCCAGCTATGCTAAAAAATATTTTAAGCACCAGATATTTATCCCACCTAAAATCAAAGAAGTCTATTAAAAAAATTTGCAAAATACATGGAGTATGTACTCTTTGCAACCAATATAACACTAATAATTTCACCATTTGCTCTAAGTGTTATGATTTTTTAACTCCAATTGCTCATAAATGCACTATTTGTGCCATACCAATAGCCAATGATAACATATCTGAGTGCAATATGTGCAAAATTCAAAAACCATATTATGACAAAATTTACACAAATTACTTATATACAGAACCACTTAGAACCTTGCTGCACAAATTTAAATATCAAAACAACCTTTCTCTTACATCATTTTTAAGTAATTTAATGTTAGAAACAGCAGAGGAATTATTTAAAGATCTTAATATATCATTGATAGAAAGGAACATTTGCTTAATTCCAGTCCCCATTCACCCCAAAAGATTAAAAAAAAGAGGTTTTAATCAGGCTTGTGCCATAACCTTACATTTAGCTAAAAAATTAAAACTTCCATATGATATTAATTCATGTAGAAAAATAATCCATACTCCTCCCCAGGCTGCATTAAGTTTAAATAAAAGAAAAACTAACCTTATAAATACTTTTGAATCACGCAATATAAATAAATCTGAAGTTATTTTAATAGATGATCTTATTACTACTGGTAATACAGCAAATGAACTAGCTATGACACTCAAAAAGCAAGGAATAAAAAAAGTTTACCTATGGTGCATAGCCAGGGCCTTTTAGAACATGTCTTTAAAAAGACATAAAGTCCAGTAAAATATATTTCTTAATATTCAACCGAGATTATTTCGTATTCAACCATCCCACCCGGAGTATTGACAATTACAGTATCATCCAACTGTTTTGCAATAAGAGCCGCTCCTATTGGAGATTTATATGAAATTTTATTTAATTTTATATCTGCTTCATCTTCACCAACAATTTTATACGTCAATTCCGTATCAGTTTGTAAGTTAATAATTGTAGCAGTTGCTCCAAAAATAACCTTTCCGTTATTAGTCATTTTACTGGTATCTATTACTTGAGCGTTTGATAGTTTTGCTTCTAAATCAAGAATTCGTCCTTCCATAAAACTCTGCTCTTCTCTTGCAGCATGGTATTCAGCATTTTCTTTCAAATCACCATGAGCTCTTGCCTCAGCAATTGCTTCAATAATTCTTGGTCTATCAATTGATTTTAACTTTTTCAATTCATTCTGCAATGCATCAAAACCTACTTTTGTCATTGGATGTTTTTCCATTTAATGTAAATCCTGTAGTCTAGTTACTTGTGATCTTTGTTCATATTTCATAGCTAAGCAGGCCGCTTCTGCGCCTGATAAAGTAGTAGTGTAGCTTATTTTATAACGTAAAGCATTTCTCCGAATTGCATAAGAGTCAGCTATAGCTTGCCTACCTTCTGTTGTATTGACAATAAAATCTATTTCACGATTTTTAATATAATCAACCACATGTGGCCTACCCTCTGCCACTTTATAAACACTCTTACACTCAATATCCGCTGCCAAAATAACCGACGCGGTTCCTCGAGTTGCAATTAACTCAAAGCCTAAATCAATAAGCCTTTTTGCTATCTCTCCAATCCTAGATTTATCTGCATTCCTTACTGATAAAAACGCTCTTTTTCTGTGTGCTATATCAGACCCTGCTCCACGCAAAGACTTAGCATACGCTTGACCGAAACGTTTAGCAATCCCCATAACCTCACCAGTTGACTTCATTTCTGGACCTAGAATTGAATCAACCCCTGAAAACTTAATAAATGGGAAAACTGGCATTTTAATTGAATAAAAATTAGGCAAAGCATTGTTATAAGATAAATTTTGGTCGGATAATGATTGACCGCTCATACATTTCGCAGCAATTTTAGCCAAATCAAGACCTGTTGCTTTAGATACAAATGGGACAGTTCTAGAAGCTCGTGGATTTACCTCTAAAACATACACATCATCACCTTGAATAGCGAATTGTGCATTAATTAGCCCCACAACCCCTAGTTCAAGAGCAAGTTTAGTTAATTGCTCAATCAAATCCTGTTGCACAACTACACTTAAACTAAATGGGGGTAATGTGCATGCTGAATCTCCTGAGTGTATCCCAGCTTGCTCAATATGCTCCATAATACCACCAATTAACACATCTTTTCCGTCGCACACAGCATCAACATCTACTTCAATAGCGTCATTTAAGAATCTATCTAATAGCACTGGAGAGTCATTTGAAACACTTACAGCGTTTCCTAGATATTGGCTAAGCTCATTCTCGTTATATACTATCTCCATAGCTCTGCCACCTAAAACATAAGAAGGACGAACAACTAATGGATAACCAATTTTTTTTGCCAATAAAAGCGCCTCATCCTCACTTCTAACTGTACCATTAGGAGGTTGCTGTAAATCTAATTTATGTACTATGCGCTGAAATTTTTCTCTGTTCTCAGCTAGGTCAATTGCATCAGGAGACGTGCCTATAATTTTGACACCTGATGCATGTAAATCTTTAGCTAATTTTAATGGAGTTTGGCCACCGTAATGCACAATTACTCCTGATGGTTTTTCTATATCTATAATAGCTAAGACGTCTTCTAGAGTTATTGGTTCAAAGTATAATCTATCAGATGTATCAAAATCAGTAGATACTGTTTCAGGATTGCAATTTACCATAATTGTCGTATAACCAGAATCACGCAAGGCCAAAGCAGCGTGTACGCAACAATAATCAAATTCTATTCCTTGGCCAATACGATTAGGGCCTCCACCTAAAATCATTATTTTCGAACTATTTTCTTCAACTTGAGCTTCGCACTCAGTTAAATAGCATGAGTACATGTATGCTGTATTAGTCACAAATTCTGCTGCACAAGTATCTATTCTTTTATAAACTGGCTTAATATTTAAATTTACCCGATATTCACGTAATTCAAACTCAGTTATCTGAAGAAGGTCTGCTAAATAAACATCTGCAAATCCACGCTGTTTTAATTTAAGCAAAAAGTCTCTATCTAAGGTTTGTAATGTTTTAGTTTTTACTATGTTTTCCAATAGAACTAATTCTTCAATCTGTGATAAAAACCAATGGTCAACTCGGCATTCACTATAGACCTCATCAACCGTAAATCCAAGTCGAAACGCATCTGCTATGTACCAAAGCCTATCAGGAGTAGGCTCCTGCAAATGCCCTCGTATTGCGGATTTTTCATGTCCATTAAATAAGGAGGTTAATCCAAAACGATTAATTTCTAAGCCACGCATGGCCTTTTGAAGTGATTCTTGAAAATTAGCGCCAATCGCCATAACTTCACCAACTGACTTCATTTGCGTAGTTAATGTTTGTGGTGTTTGCGGAAATTTATCAAAATTAAACCTAGGTATTTTTGTAACAACATAATCAATCGTTGGCTCAAAAGCTGCTGGAGTTTTACCACCTGTAATTTCATTAACTAATTCATCTAGTGTATATCCAACCGCCAATAAGGCAGCAACTTTAGCGATTGGAAACCCAGTAGCTTTTGATGCAAGAGCCGAACTTCTAGAAACCCTAGGATTCATCTCAACAATTAATAACTTTCCATCTTTTGGATTAACTGCAAACTGAACATTTGCTCCGCCAGTATCAACTCCAACCGCTCGTAAAATTTTAATCGCCGCGTCACGCATTTTCTGATATTCTTTATCAGTTAAAGTTTGCGCAGGGGCAACAGTCACTGAGTCGCCTGTATGCACCCCCATAGGATCAAGATTTTCTATAGTACATACAATAATACAATTGTCATGACTATCCCGAACAACTTCCATCTCGTATTCTTTCCAACCGATCACTGACTCATCAATCAATAACTCATTAGTTGGAGATAAATCTAACCCATTAAGACAAATCTCTTCAAACTCTTGCACATTATAAGCAACCCCACCGCCACTCCCACCCATGGTAAATGAAGGGCGGATAATAACTGGAAATCCAAGTTCCGTTTGAGCTTGTATGGCCTCATCTAAACTATGCGCAATTTTTGAGCGAGGCATTTCAAGTCCTATTGATAAAATCAGTTTGCGAAATTGATCCCTATCCTCTGCTTTATCAATAGCCTCACGATTTGCACCAATCATTTCGACATTATATTTTTCTAGAATTCCTTCTCGTGCTAAATCAAGTGCACAATTAAGAGCGGTCTGACCGCCCATAGTTGGCAAAATTGCATCTGGTCGCTCTTTTGCAATTATCGCACTAACTTCAGGCCAAAGCACAGGTTCAATGTAAGTTGCATCAGCAAGACTAGGATCAGTCATAATTGTTGCTGGATTAGAATTAACTAAGATAACTCTATAACCTTCCTTTTTTAAAGCGCGCAAAGCTTGCGTACCTGAATAATCAAACTCACAAGCTTGACCAATGACAATTGGCCCGGCTCCTAAAATTAAAATTGATTGGATGTCGTCTCTTTTTGGCATGATAAATCACTATATAAATTACGATAACTGGACTTTATGGCTTTTTTAAAAAACACTCGAATTGTCGTCTTTGCGAACAAAGTGAAGCAATCTAGTGACGTTTAATGACGCTAGATTGCTTCACTATCGCTCGCAAAGAGGCATTTTAGAACATGTCTTTAAAAATTCATAAAGTCCAGGATAAGGCTTTTGAATAAGTTCGATGATTATATCTACAAAAACTTTCCCTTACCAGTTCTTTGGGAAATTCTAATCCATATCAAATACTCCAAGCCTTTATTTAGAAGACGCGGCACTAGCAATTTACAGTTCCTAAGTAAATGATTTGTTTCATGGTTTAATTTGTCATTTTCGAAAGAAGTCCATTCTCTGTATAATCAGCCGCAAGGTTTAATTTACCCATAAAACTACTAACTTGTGTTATACCAGTTACTGAAGTAGGACTGTCATCTAGTGTAAAATGATAGTTAGAGCTTTCCGGTGTCCCATCTAATTTTCGTCGGTCGGTGCATGTTCGTTTACTTCCAGAGCCAAC
Source organism: Legionellales bacterium RIFCSPHIGHO2_12_FULL_35_11 (assembly GCA_001803185.1). Lineage (GTDB taxonomy): Bacteria > Pseudomonadota > Gammaproteobacteria > Legionellales > Legionellaceae > 2-12-FULL-35-11. Next base: position 32,726 of record MHBB01000148.1, on the reverse strand, counting down.
AAAAAATGAATTTACATTATTTGTTACAGCATGCTTACCAGATTTTTCACCTCGTTCACCTGGCGATTTATATGGGCTTCTTACATGCGCGCATGAACCCTTTGATCTTGATTTTATAGGACTACTAGCTGTATCTTGACGAGTAGTTTTTTCTTCAATTAAAACTGTATTTGGAAAATAGCTTCCACTACATCCTCTAATTTTATAGGCTGAATTTTCACCTTTTTCAAATACTTTCCGGCAGTCTTGGCAACATGCTTTAGATATTCCTATATCGGCTTCTGCGATATTTATAATATTTTTAAAATAATAAAGAATTAGTTGTTCTGCATGAAGATTCTTTACTTTTATATCTTTAGAATACATACCTGGTATATTTATACTTCCATTACAGATTAAATTATTATTTGCACAACTATACTCTTCCATAGAAAATTTACCGAAATTATCCGAGTCTGCCTGTAAAGCATTTTCTTGATTTTCTATTGGAAGCAAAATTTTATAATTCCCACTTAAAATTGATGAAATCTCATCTTGTGAGTATGGTAATCCTTTATCTAAAACAAAAGTCTTTAATAATTTTATCAAATTTTGTTTTAAATCATTTTGGTTTTGGGATGAATAACTTATTGACTGTAAATCGGATACAATGCATTCTAGTTCAGCATCATTAGTTAAAATATCTAAATTTTCAGTATAGTAGGTATCTAGTTCCTCGTGTTCTTTTATTTTCTCGCTCTCATTTGTTTTACTTAAAAGAAATTTTCGCACAATTGATAATTTAGAAGATATTGCCATAGCTATGTCATTATTTGACATAACCCCTGAGTTATTAGCAGATAAAACCAGCCCGCAAGAAGAAATAGAAGCAGCAGAACATACGGAATTTTTTGCGTCTAGCTCCAATAATCCTGCCAAAGAATCCAGTCTTCGCAAACGTCTATGGGAGTTTACTTCTATTCTGTCATTATCTTCCTTTTTTTTTCTAATAAACTCTGCCAAAACCTTTTCTTGGCTTTGATTTTCTTTATTCTCACAAATTTCAAAATAAACATACCTAACAGCTTCAAAAATATTTTCTGCTAGATAGTAATCTATTTCTATTTCACGGTCATCACTGGATTTATTTAATTTATCTTTAATAAGTGCATATAATGGCTGTGTTAGTTCCTCTACTAATCTAGTTGCAATTGTAGCTACATCACGATTATTTATATCTGTTCTAGATTTTATTAGTGTATCAGTCTTCTGTAAAAGAGATAAAATATGATCATTCACTGATATAATTTCATCTATCTGTTGCTTAGTCTCTTTATTTGTATTTGTTTGGTCTTTTTTTCGATATAAGCCATATACTAAATCAACTAAATTTTTTTTTACTGTTTGCTTGAATTTGTTTTTAATGCCTTTTGGGTTAATGCTAATATTTAATTGCCTTGAATTATCAATTTCTGATTTATTTTGCACTTTTAAGTTCACTAAGAATTTTTGGAACGCACAGTATATCTTATTTATACAAGCAAATCTAGTTCCCAGACATTTAAAAACGTATTTAGAAGACGCGGCATAGAGTATTCACCTGTATTTTAGCGGCCATTAGAGCGGCGTTTATCTCTATGCTGATCTTCTTCCACTTCATCAGTATTATCATCTGATGTTTTTTTGCGTGCCGTCATAAAACGGTTGCTATAATTTATATTTGTATTGCTTGCAGAGCTTAAATTTTGTGAAGCAACTGGAGTCGAGACTGTAGTTACAAAATACAGAAAATCACTTTCCTCCACCTCATCTGTGCTCATGATGGTATTTATTGTTTCTGTACCACAATTACTCGCAGCTATTGAAATAATTTTTTTATTATCATAGCCTCTAGCTCGGAGGCGCTCATAATTTTTATGCACGGCCTTGAGGTTGTGTGATCCGCCAGTTCTACATGCGATTCGAACTGCATCGTCTGCTTTAAAGCCAAAGTCTCTGAGCCTAGGGAAGACTGCAAGCATGACAGCGATGTTGTTTGAACCGCCAGAGTGCCCAGCTATTTTAACCACTTGATCTGCACTAAAGCCAAATGCCTTAAGCTCAGGAAAGAATTGCTGCACGACATCGATGTTGTTTGAGCCACCATCGTGGCCAACTATTTTAATCACCTGGTCTGCATTAAAACCAAAGTTCATGAGCTTAGGTAAGAATTTCTGCACAGCCGCGATGTTTTTTGAACCGCCATCGTGGCTTGCGATTCTGAGAATTTGTTGACGATCAAGGTTGTAAGGCTTCTCCAACAAAATGTTATAACTGTTTAACACTGTCTGAACTGTCCCTCTAGATGATCTACGAAAGATAAGCTTATCAATATCTAAATTGTTAAAGCCTGCTTTAGCCAAAGCATTTAACTCTACATTAAAGCATTCATTCGAAATAGTATAACCTACTGCTCTTGATGTTTTCTCTAGAATAACCGCCTTGAAGGCTGGTTCATTTATTTTTTGCTCCAATTGCTCCAGGTTGATTGCAAACTCAAGCTGACCTCTGTGTACTATTCCTGCCACATCACGAACCACATACACACCATTTCCAGACAAATATATTTTTCCTTGTTTTGCTTGGTTTGGATCGCCATTAGGTAATGATGACATTAAATCTAGGTCATACCCATGAGAAACTGTTGTTATCTTAGTTTTTGGCATACTATTCCAGAAAATTAATTTAATTAGGCTTCCTCTTCTTGTCTTCTTAAAAAAGCTGGAATGTCTAAATAGTCTATTTCTGGAGCAGAAGATTCCGGCGCTTTTTTGACAGAAACAGGGGCACCGACTGGAATTTTTTTACGTAAAAAAGCAGGTCTATCTAATTGTTGAAAATCAACTGAACCATCTCCACGTCTAGTATCAAATACTCTAGCCTTAGGAGCAGCCGCTGTTTGCTTGGCCCGTATTTTTTCACCCAAGCCCGTTACGATAACGGTAACGCGTAACTCTTCTGTCATAGATGGATCTATAACTGTACCAACTACCACAGTAGCCTCATCAGAAATGAATTCCTTAATTACATCACCAACCTCTTCAAATTCTCCAATAGACATATCAAGGCCTGCTGTAATATTAACTAAAATACCTCTAGCTCCAGAGAAATTTACATCCTCAAGTAAAGGTGAAGCTATTGCTATTTCTGCTGCTTTGCGAGCTCTTTGCTCACCCTTTGCGCTTCCAGAACCCATCATTGCCATACCCATTTCTGACATGACTGTTCTCACATCAGCAAAGTCTACATTTATTAACCCAGGCCTAGTTATTAAATCAGAAATGCCTTTTACAGCGCCAAGTAAAACATTATTCGCTTCTTTAAAGGCATTTAATAATGAAATATTCTTACCAAGAACACTTAAAAGCTTGTTGTTCGGTATAGTAATAAGTGAATCAACATGCTCTGATAACATACGAATACCATTTTCAGCGGCTAATGTTCTTTGCTTTCCTTCAAATGAAAATGGTTTTGTAACTACAGCAACTGTTAATATTTCAAGTTCTTTAGCAATTTGCGCAAAAACAGGAGCCGCGCCAGTTCCAGTACCACCACCCATTCCTGCGGTTATAAAAACCATATCAGCACCATCTAAAATTTGCTTAATATGCTCTCTATCTTCTTCAGCAGCTTCACGACCAACCTCTGGATTTGCCCCAGCTCCCAATCCTTTAGTTAACTGGTCACCTAATTGTATCAAAAGATTTGCCTTTGAATTTTTTAAAGCTTGCGCATCGGTATTAGCACAAATAAACTCAACCCCATCAATATTTTCAGAAAGCATATGCTCAACAGCATTACCACCGCCGCCACCAACACCTACAACTTTTATTACTGCATTTTCTTGTTGGCTACCAATTAATTCAGACATTCTTTTCCCCACGTGAAGTTAGTTTACTGCACTTTTTAAAAATTCCCATTAAACCAATTTTTCATTCTGGACCACAGTTTACCAGAAGCACCCAAAATTGGCCGTACATAATGATTTTCATTTTGCTGATAAAATCCATGTAACAACAAGCCAACACTAGTTGCATACACTGGATCTGCTATTTTATCTGCAAGGCCCGTAATTTTTTTTGCAAAACCGTGTCTAACTGGCATTTCAAAACACATCTCAGCAAATTGAATTGCTCCTAAAACTTTCGATGCACCACCAGTTAAGACTATTCCAGCTCCAATTAAATCTTCAAATCCGCTATGCCTAATTTCATTTCTAACCAAACTAAAAATTTCCTCATAACGAGCTGAAATAACTTCTGCTAACGATTTTGCTGATATTTTTCTGCCTAGATTTTCACTAGAACTAGCAACTTCAATCATTTTCGTATTGCAAACGCTGTCTATGATTGTTGAAGCGTGCTTTATTTTGATTTCTTCAGCTGATTTACTTGGAGTTCGAATAGCCATAGCTA
>MHBB01000148.1:11387-28272 GCA_001803185.1 Legionellales bacterium RIFCSPHIGHO2_12_FULL_35_11 | reverse complement strand
CTGTTAAAATTGCATGGCTCGCAGCTAATTGCTCTAAAATTATGTCATTTACTTCTAAGCCACATCTACGCACACACTTATCAATATTTTGAGAAGAGCTAACTGAACCGGTAACAATATGAACTCTAGCCTCTAAGCGAACACCTGACATCCCAACTGGCTCACGAATGCTACCTTGATTATCTATAATAAATTCTTGTGGTAAAATATGTATAATTTTCTGATCGGCAGGAATAGCAACGGCCTTTGCCGCATCTATCACTCGGTCAACATCAGCCTGCGATACTTCTCTATCTCGTATAGCAACAATCCCATGTGAATTTACGCTATTAATATGGCTTCCAGCTATGCCGGCATAAACTGATGCAACCTCACAACCAGCCATCAGCTCAGCCTCTTGAACTGCTCGCTGAATAGAATTAACTGTTGCCTCAATATCAACAACAACCCCTCGTTTTAAACCTTTAGATGGATGACAGCCAATACCTATTAATTCTATTTCACCATTGGGAGTAACCTCTCCTACTAAAGCTACAATTTTTGAAGTTCCAATATCTAAGCCAGCAATAATATTTCTTTCAGATTTCTTAGCCATTATCTTCCTATTATTTTAGTAGTTTTACCTAACAGCCATACCGTGTGCATATCTTAAGTCGACTCTAGATATTTGCTCAGGCCTATCTGCGAAAACTGCTGAATAAGCTTTACAAAATCTCTGTACACGCCTCTCGATATCCATTTTGCCTAACCGCAACTCAACACCATCAGACAACTTCATATCCCATGATAAATTTGGTTGTAAATTAAGAGATACTGCTCTTAATCCATACTCTCCTAATAACTTACTCAATTTTTGATAATTTTGTAAGACTTCTTTTCTTTTATCATCCGGCCCACTTAGTTGCGGTAAAAATTTCACTTGTACTTGCCTTTGCAAGTCCTCCAAGTTTGTAAAAATTAATTGGCCATCTTTTGTTAAAATTTCATCATTCCAGTAAGCTGCCGGCTCTTTCTCTGTAATTGTTATTTTTAGAGTATCAGGCCAAACCCTCTGCACATCTATTTCATTAGCCCAAGCCAATTTAGAAAATTCATTTTTTAATTTATTTGTAGACATTAAAATAAAACTATCATTACCAAACCTTGCTAAAACTCTTTCTATTTCAGCGCGAGTAATATGCTCATATTTCGCCGAAATTTTATAAGTATTTATCGGGAATCTCTGCGGAGCTGCCACATATAAATATACTACCCTAACTAGCAGCAAAAGGGCACAAAAAATTAATAATAATAAAAAACCAACAAAATTAAATTTTTTAAAAAAATCTCCCATAAGACACCCATGTCAAGGAGTTAATTATAACCCTAGATAATGACTCACCAATTGTGAATGACAGATTTGGTGAGTCAACGATAACTCAACTAAATTATCCAATAATTCAGTATAGCCAACCCCACTATATTGCCATAACTTAGGATACATACTAATCGTTGTAAATCCAGGCAAAGTGTTTATTTCATTAAAATATACATCACCAGTTTGATCATTTATAAATAAATCTACCCTCGCCATCCCTTTACATTTCAATCTTACAAAAATATCTTGCGCTATACTTTGTAATCTTGCATGCAATGCTTCATCTAAGATAGCGGGAATCAGCAATTCAGTTTCATTGCTTTCTAAATATTTCGCTCTATATGAATAAAATCCATCACGATGATGCACCTTTATTTCACCAGCAACGCTAACTCTAGGTCGTCTTGAGGGAACCTTATTTTCTAGGACCGCTAATTCTACTTCCCGACCATAAATCATTTCTTCAACTATTACAGATTCATCATAACGAAGAGCATCAGCAAGAGCATTTTTCAACTCAGAAATATTATTTACTTTATGAATCCCAACGCTAGAACCCATTGAGTTTGGTTTAACAAAAAGTGGCCAGCCTAACTCTTTTGCAACACTTTCACAAAAAGTAACTCTTTCATCTTTAGTTGTATGCCATGAAAGAGTTTTATACCTAGCGCATTTAATGCCATCACTACACGCGACCCTCCGAGCAACATCCTTATCCATTCCAATCGCTGAAGATAAAACATCACAACCAACGTAGGCAATTCCTGCGAGCTGTAACACACCCTGCAAGCATCCATCCTCATACATTGGGCCATGAGCTATAGAAAAAACCACATCGATTGGAATGGCTGCCTTGCCATTTACCACTAAATTACTCAATAATTTAGATTTTGAAGTGCGCACTGGCAAAGAATCTTTAAAAGTTAATATTTCTTCAAGGTCGTTTAAATAAAAACAGCCATCCTTACCCATACCTATTGGTTGAATATTATATTTAGTAGGATCTAAGTTTGCTAAAATACTAGCAGCAGATTTTTGTGAAACCTCATGCTCCCCTGATTTTCCACCATAAAGCAAGACAAGATCCAATAAATCTGTCATTATTTATCCCCTATTATATGAATTTCGCGAATTAACTTAATTGCTGTTTTTTCATAAACTTTTTGTTGAACTTCATTAATTAAATCTTCAATATTTTTTGCTGATGCAGTACCATTATGATTAATAATAAAATTAGCATGCTTCTCGGAAACCATCGCCCCACCTAATTTATAACCTTTTAGATTGCAACCATCAATTAATTTTGCGGCATAACTATTAGGTGGATTTCTAAATACTGAACCACAATTATATTCACTAGTAGGTTGCGTATTAGCTCGATGAGCCAATAATTCTTTAATTGTATCTAGAGATTGTTGCTTGTCACCGGGTTGCAATCGACAACTAGCGGCTACAAACCACTCATCTTCAGCCAAACCAACTACACTTCTGTAAGAAACTTCAAACTCAGCTTTTGTTCTAATCTTTATAACACCAGAACGATTTATAGTTTTCACCTCTTCAACAAATTCCCAAGTCTCTCCATTAAAGCAACCAGCATTCATCCGCAGTGCGCCACCCATAGTTCCAGGTATTCCAGCCCAAAATTCCGCTCCAATCAAACAATTCCTTGCACAAAATCGCGCCATCTGTGCACAAGAGACACCAGCTTCTACCTCTACAAGACCATCTGCTGTTATAGAAATATTATTTAATGCACCCTGGGTTAGAATTATAGTTCCAGAAAAACCACTGTCTTTAATTAACGAGTTACTTCCTAATCCAAGCCAAATGATCGACTCATCTTTTGGTAATGTTTTTAGAAAATTTGCTAAATCAGCTAAGTCCGCGGGCTTATACATTCTTTTCGCAATGCCACCAACCCGCCAAGTAGTGTAATTAGATAACATTTCATTATGTAATATCTCGCCCCGCAAGCTATATTCGTTCATAAATTATTTCCGCATTAAATTTGCAGCAATTTGTCCAACATTTCCCGCGCCTTGCATTAAAATAACATCACCATCCACAATAACATCATCTAATTTATCTAACAAACTAAGTTCATTAATTAATAAAGCATTTATTGATTTTTCATTGATTTTATTTAAAAGATTTTCGCTGACAACCCCTGCAATTGCATCTTCTCCAGCAGAGTAAATATCTAATAATAATAATTGATCGCTTAAAGATAATACATCAACAAACTCAGCAAACAAATCTCTAGTTCTGGTATAACGATGCGGCTGAAAAACATGCACCAATCTTTTAGATGGCCATGCTGCTCTAAATGCCTCGATTGTTGCTCTAATTTCTCTTGGGTGATGACCATAGTCATCAATAATCATAGCTTTACCCTTTGAAAAACCACGCTCTCCTAACATTTGAAAACGACGACCAACACCAGCAAATTGTTGCAGACCATTTTTAATATCAATATCACTTATACCAAGTTCAGTTGCGATAGCAATAGCTGCTAATGAATTTAGAACGTTATGTTGTCCAGGCCAATTAAACTCTATATTCAATTCAGAGTGTGGAGCTGGGCGTTTTACAGTAAATGAGCTTACCATACCATTCTGCTGCCAATTAACTGCTTTAAAATCAGCCATTTCATCAAAGCCATAAGTTATTATTGGTCTTTGCACTAATGGGATAATTCCTTTAACTTCCGGATCATCAACACAAAGCACAGCTAGGCCATAAAATGGTAAATGGTGTAAAAACTCAATAAATGTTTCACATAGTTTTCGAAAATCGCCATTGTAGGTACTCATATGATCAGCATCAATATTTGTTACAATAGCCATCATTGGTTTTAAAAATAAAAAAGATGCATCGCTTTCATCTGCTTCAACTACACAATAAGATGATGTTCCTAAAATTGCATTTGTACCACTACTATTAACTTTTCCACCTACCACATAACTAGGGTCTAATCCACCTTCAACTAAAAGAGTAGCAACTAAACTAGTGGTTGTAGTTTTACCATGTGTACCAGCTATAGCTATTCCCTGACGAAATCTCATCAACTCAGCTAACATTGCTGCACGAGGTAACACTGGAATTTTTGTTGCTTTAGCCGCAACAATTTCAGGATTATCATTACTTATGGCAGTTGATTGGACAACAGCATCTGCGCCTACGATATTTTCAGAATTATGGCCTTTGATAACATTTATTCCCAAACTACGCAATCGATGAACTGCCTGATTTTCAGATAAGTCTGAGCCTGAAATACGGTAACCTTCTCGATGTAACATTTCGGCTATTCCACACATCCCAACTCCACCAATTCCAACAAAATGAATATGTTTAATTCTACCCATTTTAGGAGAATGAAATCGTTCTGTTTGAAGAATATTTTTTCTCATAGCAACCCTCAGGCAATATATTGTACACGATGACTCTAGCAATAAATATGCAAAAAAGTCTATTGTATAATAAACTAACTCTAAAGTGCCACTAATACAAACAAATTAAATATAAATTTATATAAAATCTTAGTTCAACGACACCTAATAACCCAAAAGGTTCCAACGATTCTCATGATCTATTCTTAATAGTAAAGCTAATGCCACGCAATTCACGACCAAGCTTGCTCCTCCGTAACTTAGCAGAGGTAAAGTTAAACCTTTAGTTGGCAATAAACCTGCATTCACCCCCATATTTATTATCGCCTGCAAACCTAGCCAAAATGTTAATCCATATGCCGTATAGGCCGCGAACTGTTGATCTTGTTTAAAAGCAGTAAAACCTATCATTAATCCACGATAAATTAGAATCCCATACAATCCAATTACTACCAGTACACCAATTAAACCTAACTCTTCTGCCAAAACAGCAAACAAAAAGTCGGTGTGTGACTCAGGTAAATATAATAATTTTTGTACACTTTCACCAAGACCAGCGCCAAACCAGCCTCCTTGACCAAAAGCAATTAATGATTGAGTTAACTGATACCCACTATTAAATTGATCTGCCCATGGATTTAAAAAAGCCGTTAATCTTGCCATACGATAAGGAGCAGAAATGGCAATTATAGCTAAGCCAACAGAGACAACTAACATTACTGTAATATAATATCTAAACTTAACACCAATTAAGAATAACATAGCCATTACGGTGCTTGTTATAACAACTGTAGCTCCAAAATCTGGTTCTAACATAAGTAAAACAACAACTACCCATAAAACAGCCATTGGCTTTATAAATCCAACGATATTAGTAATAACACTATTTTTATGTCTTACTAAATATCCTGAGATATAAACAACCATTAGTAACTTTACTAATTCTGAAACTTGTATGCTAATTGGACCAAACGCAAGCCATCGCCTACTACCATTTACTACACGTCCTACTCCTGGAATTAAGACTAAAACCAATAAAATTATGCCTAATACTAATAAGTGAACGCTATATTTGCACCAGACAGAACTGTCTATTCTAAGAACTACATAGGCAAAAAAAATGCCTACTAAAAGATACATTGCTTGCCTAATTAGAAAATGAAATGGCGTATGAAAATATTTGCTGGAAATCATAACTGAGCTTGATGCAACCATCATCAAACCAATTATGACTAGACTTACAATTGAGAAAATCAACCATTTATCATACACAGACATAAATTGCTGATTTTTTGCTGCTCTCTTCGCCTTCATTAGCACAATTCTTCAACCAGTGCACTAAAAACTTCTCCACGATGATTAAAATCTCGAAACATATCAAAACTAGCACATGCTGGTGAAAGTAGTACGCTATCTTTGGCATAAGCTTCATCTCTTGCAACAGCAACAGCTTCTTGAATATTTGTAGCACGCAAGATTATCGTCGTGTCTACCAGCGCATCAGCCATTATATTAGCATCCTCACCATAAAGTACTACAGCGCGTACATATTGAGTAACAGCTGGCCTTAATTGAGTAAAGTCAGCTCCTTTTCCTTGACCACCAGCAATCAGGATAATTTCTCCATCTATTGCTTCTCCCAATCCAGAAATAGCAGCAATTGTTGCACCAACATTTGTTCCCTTTGAATCATCAATCCAATCAACTCCATTAAGAGTTCTGAGCCACTGCGTTCTGTGTTTTAACCCTTTAAAGTCTTGTAACGCCGAAATTTTTGCCTGATGAGATATTCCTGCACTATTCGCTAGAGCGCATGCCGCTAAAACATTAATTAAATTATGACGACCTTTTACCTTCAACTCATCTACGGGCATTATCTGAGTATTACCATGTGAGATAAACATCCTTCCAGAATACTCTCGAAGCCCCCAATCACCTTCTTTGGGCTCATCAAAACCATAACTGGAAATAAACTCTTTAGAATACTCACTAATATTTTCAGGAATTGTTTGTTTGTCTTCTCGATTATATAAAACAAATTTTGCGCCACGATAAATTCGTTGTTTGACCTTTACATACTCTGCATATGATGCATGTCTATCGAGATGATCTTCGGTGATATTTAAAATGGTTGCAGCAAGTGGTTTTAATGAACTAGTTAAATCTAATTGAAAACTTGATAATTCCAAAACCCACAAACCATATTGTTGATCATTATCTAATAAATCCAGAACAGGCCTACCAATATTTCCAGCAACAGCAACACTCACATCGAAGTTTTTAGCCATTTCTCCAACTAAAGTTGTAACGGTGGACTTGCCATTTGTTCCAGTAATGGCAACTACTGGTCCTGGCTCCTCTTTAGCCAAACATTCAATATCACCATAGAATTGGATCTTATGCTGCTTAATTTTTTGAATTTCTGGAAGATTTAGATCAACACCCGGGCTTAAAATAGCTGTTGAAATTTGAAATAAAATATTTTCTGGAATGGTTCCTAAGAAAACATTAATTCCTGGAAATTCATCTTGAAATTCTGCTAAATTACTTATTGCATTTCTTGTATCAAATACTGCAAAATTAATATTTTTTCTTTGCAAATATCTAGCAACTGAATATCCTGTTTTACCAAGTCCAATAATTAGATAAAAATTTTCATCCATAGAATATTCCAACAAAAGCTCCTGCTAATTATCTTAACTTTAAAGTAGCCAAACCACATAATACAAAAATTACTGTAATAATCCAAAATCTAACAATTACTTTAGGTTCACTCCACCCCTTTAACTCAAAATGGTGATGTAATGGAGCCATCAAAAAAATTCTTTTCCCTTTAGTACACTTAAAGTAACCTACTTGTAAAATAACAGAAATAGTTTCAATAACAAATAAACCACCCATAATTAATAATACTAACTCTTGTCGAACTAGAATAGCTATCATTGCTAGTGCAGCACCTAATGACAGAGATCCGACATCTCCCATAAAAATTTCTGCTGGATAACTGTTGTACCATAGAAAACCCAACCCAGCACCAACAACAGACGCGCAAAAAATTGTAACCTCACCGGTATTTGCAACAAATGGTATAGCTAAGTAATGCGCATAAATTACATTACTGGCTGCGTATACAAAAACCCCTAACGCTCCAGCTATCATAACAATTGGTACAATAGCAAGACCATCTAAACCGTCCGTTAAATTAACAGCATTACTACTACCTACTATTACAAAATAGGCAAAAATTGGAAATAGATAGCCTAAGTTAATAAATACTGATTTAAAAAATGGGATTGTAACATCAGTATGCATTTGCAAAGAGCTAGAATAATATAAAAAAGTGATAGCCAAAACAGCAATTACTGATTGCCAAAAAAATTTCCATCTACCTGGCAGTCCTTTAGAATTTTTTAATACTAGCTTTTTATAATCATCAATAAAACCTATCCCACCAAATCCTAAAGTTACAATTAAAACTAACCATAATGATGCTTGTTGCAGATCTCCCCACAACAAACAACTAATTGTGATTGATAATAAAATTAAAACTCCACCCATTGTTGGCGTACCCGCCTTTGATAAATGAGTTTTTGGCCCATCTTCTCTAACCGTCTGCCCAATTTGCAGATTCCTAAGCCATCTAATGGTAACTGGACCACATAATAAACCAACTAGAAGTGCAGTTATCGCGGCAAGGATTGAACGAAAAGTTAAATATTGAAATACCCGAAATGCATGATATTGTGTTTGTAACTGCTGAGTTAACCAATAAAGCATATTTTAGCAACCTAATTCGTTTACAATTTCTTCCATCGCTGCAGAACGCGACCCCTTAACTAACACTGTTGTATTTTCGTTTAATTTTGGCAACAACTCTGAAACTAAAGATTTTTTATCAGAAAAATGCATACCATCCCTACCAAATGCTTTGGATGTATCCTCACTATGCTTACCACAAGTTAAAACTAAATCAATTCCTGCTTCTCTTGCAGCTAAGCCTACTTTTTGATGATGGTCTTTTGTATATAAACCAAGCTCGCCCATATCTCCAAAAACCAAAACTCTATATCCAGCTCTGGCAGATAAAACATCTAGCGCAGTTAATGAAGATCGAAGATTTGCATTATAAGTATCATCGATAATCACTGATTTTTTTTTACCTGTCTTAAAAGTAACTCTGCCTGCAACCCCGGTAAAACTCTCTAAACCAGAAATGATTTTTTCAAGTTCAATGCCAGCAGCATAGGTACATGCCGCAGCAGCTAAAGCATTACTCACATTATGTACTCCTGGCACACGTAATTTTACTATATGTGCATTACCATCACATATCAAATTAAACTTTACAAAACCAGTATCTGAAAATACAATATTTTCTGCATAAATATCTGCAGCCATTTTTCGTGAAAATCTGATGGTTTTTTTATCTGATATAATACTATTCCAAAAATTAGCATAATAATCATCATCATTCACAACAGCGACACCCGCAGAACTCAAAGATTCATAAATTTCGCCTTTTGCCCTAGCCACCCCATCAATACTACCAAAGCCTTCAATATGAGCTGGTGCAATATTATTAATTAAAGCGACATCAGGTTTGACAATATTTGCAGTATAAGCAATTTCACCAATATGACTTGCTCCCAATTCAAATACAGCATACTTATCGGTAGGCTTTAATTTTAAAACACATAAAGGAACCCCAATATGATTATTAAGATTACCTTTCGTAGCAAAATATGGTTCTGGCAAGATATGACTAATCATTTCCTTAACTGAGGTTTTACCATTGCTCCCAGTTAAAGCAATAACTTTTAATTGAATTTGCTCACGATATGCAGAAGCCATTAGAGCTAGAGTTTGCAAACTATCTTTAACTAAAATTTGTGAGATTGAAACTCCGATGATTTTTCTTTCGCATATAACGGCAACAGCACCGGCAAGCTCTGCTGCCTGAATAAAATTATGCCCATCAAAATTTTCGCCCTTAATGGCTATAAATAACTGTCCTTTTTCAATAGTACGGGTATCTATAGAAACACCTGTAATAAAAACTTCTGGCACTTCTTGTTGCGTTAATATAGTCGATAATTTCATAAATACTTATGCAATCTCCGAAGTTTCAATTTTTATTCTATTAGTATAACGACTTATACTCTTATCAGAAATAGGATTTTTAAAATCATCTAAGAGATATGCATCTAAATCTTCGCTTAAAGATTTAGCCGTATCAAACATTATATCAAAACGCTCCTCATCAATGCATGCATTACCAGATAAGTGCATATATATACAAAGACCACGTACCGCAAAAGATCCCATATTTTGTAAGTCAAAAGTGCCTTGAGCAGTTGCAGCAGCAAGACTACACATAACTGTACCCTGCCCATTTGCATACTGATGCCTGTGGAACAAGTCGCCCTCGCCAAATCGCAAACCAGTTGATAAGATCGCTTGCAATAACTCATATCCAGCTAATTTTTTTCCTTCTTTTGCAAGAATAAACATCATTAAAGGTTCATCATCTGATACTGTATGATATGCAGCGGAATCTGGATTTAGATTGATTGATGAACTAGCAACTGGAACTTCCATTTTAACAAATTTCTGGTTGTTTTTACTCGAAGATTGATGAATAGGTGTAGAGTAATACTCTTCATCATCGCTTACCAATTTTCTGATTGAAATTATATCATCCGCGCTTTCAGGAATCTCTTCGTTACTATATTGCATTTGCTGAAGCAGCTCCGCCGATTTTTTCCGCGTACTCAGCAAACGAAAAATAGAATATACAACGCCAATCAATAAAAAAACATTTAAAACTAAACTCCAGTTAGCCTTCATTTCTATCTCCCTAGAGCCAATCCGGTTTCAGTAAACAACGAATGAGAAATACAATACAACATAACTTCTTACATAAAACTTAGGATTTGTAGAGCCATTCTAACAACATCCCCATAACCCTAGACGCCCTATACTTTACGTATAGGGTCCATAGACTCTACATATCAAGAACTAATTGCAGATATGCTACGTTTTAACACACTTCTCTACTCTAGCAGATTTAATAAAATAAAAAAAGAGAAAAAACGTTTAAACTATTCATGCGTAGGCCCTGCTAACTCCCAATAATTCTTGTATAGCCGCATATACTTCTCGCGATAACTCATCCTTTTGAGATAATTGATATTTTCCGGCGTTTATAGGTTTTCCAATATGGATTTCAGCATTTTGACCTAAGTTAAAATTTTTAGTTCTAGCCGGAAGAATATTCGATACGCCGCGAATTCCCATCGGGATAATAGTTGCTTTCGTACTAATAGCCGTAATGAATCCGCCCTTTTTAAATTTTCCTAATTTACCATCTGCTGACCTTGTACCCTCCGGCGCAATCCACATTACAATGCCTGTTTTCAGCAAATCTTCTACTACTTTTAGATCTCTAATTGCTTGTTTACGATTTTCCCGATCTATTAATGGAAATTCAGCGGCAATCATTCCACCACCCATAATTGGGATATTGGCAATTTGCTTCTTTGACAGCATTCTTACAGAATGATTGGGAAAAGCTAATAAACTAAGCGGGATATCAAATAAACTACTATGATTGCACATTAAGATAGTAGCTTGGCCTGGTTGTGGTTCTACTTTGTGTGGATTATAAATTTTTAACTTTATATCTAGTAAATTTTTAAGTCGATTAACCCATCTTTGTAATTCCTCATCACACCATTTTCGAGAAATATTCCTAAGCATTGATTTTATAATCGCCCGCCCACATGTATAGGCTGTAAACAATAAAGAAAGAGTGATTATTTTAAATGAACGAATTTTCCCTGTTTGCATTAATTAATCCTGACAAAAGATATAAATTTTGAATTTTATACCTAACTTAATCCAAAATGCGAGAATTATTCTATATTTTTTTGTAAGTTTTTTTTTATAAAACACAGATAATTTGTTCAATTTGTGATATGATGGTCACTGTTTTATAGTTATAACTTCGATGTTACTTTTTTTAGAAAGTAACAAACGGATATTTCGTTCTAGCGGTTAGCATAAAAAGGAGCTTAAATTATGATATTCGGTGCATTAAATCTCTCATTTTGGGGATATGTAATAGCAACAATCGTTTTAACACAAGTAACGATAGCCTCTGTTACTATTTATCTACACAGGAATCAAACTCATAGAGCCCTTAGTTTGCATCCAATTGTAAGCCATTTTTTTAGATTTTGGCTATGGATAACAACTGGCATGATAACTGCCGACTGGGTAGCTATCCATCGCAAACATCACGCAATGTCTGATGTTGAAGGAGACCCTCACAGCCCAGTAGTGTTTGGTATCAAGAAAGTCTTCTGGCAAGGCGCTGAATTATATCGCGAAGCAAGAAAAGATAAAGCAATGATAGAAAAATATTCGCATGGCACCCCAGATGATTGGATAGAGCGAAATATTTATAAAAGATTCACTACAAAAGGTATATTTGTAATGTTATTTGCTAATCTATTCCTGTTTGGCTTACCTGGCATTACTATCTGGGCAATTCAAATGATGTGGATACCAGTATGGGCAGCCGGTGTTGTCAATGGTTTTGGACATTATTGGGGATACCGTAACTTCGAATGTACAGATACAGCAACAAATGTTTTTCCTATAGGATTTTGGATTGGCGGGGAAGAATTACACAACAATCATCACACATTCGCCTCTTCTGCTAAATTTTCCGTAAAATGGTGGGAATTTGATATTGGTTGGATGTACATCAAAATTCTATCATTTTTAGGATTAGCTAAAGTTAAAAAGCTACCACCTAAATTAGCTAAAGAGAGTTCTAAATTGCATGTTGATCTGGAAACTGTAAAAGCTGTAGTAGCTAATCGATTCCAAATCATGTCAAACTATTATTCTGAAGTAATTCTACCTATGTTAAAGCATGTTAAAAAGAACGACATAGAATCAGCACAAGATAAACACTTAGTTAAAAGAGCTAGGTTTTTGTTAAGACGAGAAAGCGATCTTTTATCGCCGAAAGCTAACTCTAAATTACAAGCTTTATTAGAGAGATATGAGCAGTTACGATTGGCCTACAATTATCGTCAATCTTTACAAAATGTTTGGAAAAAAACTGCTGCCTCACAAAAGGAATTGGTAGAATCTTTACAGCAATGGTGTAAACAAGCTGAAGAATCAGGAGTGGAAGCATTAATTCAGTTTGCTAAAAAAATTAAAAGTTATGTACCAAAACCTGTAATTTTATAAACCTGGATTAGATAAAAACTTTATTTAAATTTTTTTTAAATTAGGGTTCCGTTCAATCTGAGGAGTACGAAGCTTATTCAACAAGACTTCGAGACGGCGTAAACGCGTCTCCTCAGCCCGAACGGAATTCCTTAACTTAATGGCAGTGTACTATTACCCTGGTTTGCTTCGTACATCGCAATGACGAATATGTGGCAACCAGATAGGCAGGTAAATTTCCTAAAGATTGTTTCAACCTAGAAAAAGCAGTTGAGATCGTAGCGAGAATGACTAATGCACTGAACTTTAAAGATTTTTTCATGTTTTTTTGACGAAGGCATAGTCACCACTATGGTGAGTTAAAAAAACATGAAAAAATCTTTAAAATTCAGTGCAGTAGGCATTCGTAGTAGAGCTCAACTGCTTTTTCTAGGTTCAATTATTCCGGCTTACTTGAAGAGCGACTGCTACATTTTTGGGAACAAACTTTACAATATCTCCACCTAAAGACGCTATTTCACGAACTAAAGTTGAGGAAATATACATTGATTCTTCTGAAGGAGTTAAAAACACTGTCTCGATATTCTTGAAAAGCTTACGGTTTATCCCAGCTAATTGAAACTCAAACTCAAAGTCAGAAACAGCTCGTAACCCTCGAAGAATCACGCCAGCATTTTGCTCTGCTGCAAGATTAACTAAAAGGCAGTCAAAACCAACTACACTTACTCCAGGTATATGAGAGACAGACTCTTTGACTAATTTGATTCTTTCATCCAAAGAAAAAAAAGGACGTTTTCCACTATTTACAGCAACCGCAACTACTAATTCAGGAAAAATCTTTACCGCTCTAGTAATAATATCCATATGTCCATTAGTAATAGGATCAAAAGTTCCTGGATAAATAGCTTTATTTTGCATATTATTCTCTTATCTTGCCTATTTGCGAAGTCTAACGTATTGTTAAAAAAAATACGACTATTTATTTAAAGGTAATTTTATGCAAAATCTAAAAAATTATTTACTAGCCGCGATTATTTGCACAGTAATAGCATGTTCTCCATCACGGTTACCTGAAAGCACTGATACTACTAAGTTGCAAACAGAAGAACTCGCAAAATTTGAAGAAAATAAAGCTAAAAAAATTAAACCGAACACTCCACCTTCATCTTTTAACCTCTCAGGAGCCATGGCTGTAAACCACAAAGGCAAGGGATGGAATGCTTCATTAAATTGGAGCCAAAGTAGTCCAAATAATTATAGTATCCGCCTTAGTGGCCCACTTGGTGGTAAAACAATTATAATTGACCGAAAAAACTCAGTAATTACTTATAGAGATGGCCGTAAAACTATAAAATCATTTAATGAAGAAGATTTACTAAAAAAAGAAACAAAAGTCAGTATCCCAGTGAATAATCTATACTATTGGGTTAGAGGAGTTGCTGCGCCAATAAATATCCAATCAATAAATCGCAATCCTAATGGTCAAATTACATCATTACAACAATCAGGATTTTATATAACTTATGCGCAATATATGACTGACAGCCATTGTAACGTCCTACCTAAGAAAGTTCAAGTCCAAGGAAATGGAGTAAAAATTAAACTTGTAGTTCGAAGCTGGGGTTAGTGTGCAAGCAATTGATGCAGTAATTTCATGGGTAGATGGCAATGACCCTATTTACCAAGAAAAATTAAATAACTATTGCGCAGAACATGGAATAAACAAAAAATTAGCCATAGAGCCAACTAGAATTATTCAATCAAATGAAATTTATTACTGTTTACTTTCTATTAAAAAATTTGCCCCGTGGATTCGAAATATTTATTTAATAACTAATCAACAAATACCTGCTGCAATAAGCCAAATTAAAGATTTAGAATTTACCAAAAAAATAAAAATAGTTGATCAAAATATTTTATTAAAAGAAAATAGAATATTAACCCCTGTGTTTAATAGTTTAAGTATTGAATGGATTATTACACAAATAAAAGATTTATCAGATAACTTTTTATATCTAAATGATGATTTTTTTCTTATAAAATCAGTATCACCAGAAGACTTCTTTAAAAATAATATTATGCAACTACGCGGAGAATGGAAAACAAAAGCAAAAAGTAAATTTTCTTATAAATTTAAAAGGTTTATTTGCAGACTATTTAACCTAAAAATTCCATCTCCTAAAACCAATCAACATCGTTCATGGCAAGAACATAGTGCAACAATTGCTGGATATAAAACCAAGTTTTACTTACTACCGCATGCCCCATTTCCATTAAATAAGACAACTTTTAATACGTATATTAAAGAAAACCCGGAAGCTCTTATAAAAAATGCCAGTTACCCTTTTCGTGACTTATTACAAATTTCCGCTATTCCATTAATGTCTCATTTAGATTTAAAAAAAAATAAAGCAAAACATAATCCGCATAGCTGCCAAGCAATAATGGTAAACGGAGCCGTGCATACTTTTAGAAAAATTAAATATCGCTTACAAAAAGCCAAAAAGAAAAATAAAATTAAATTTGTTTGTATGCAAAGTATAGATGAAGCTCCAGTAGATATAAAAAAATTTCTGTTAAACTGGCTGCAATGTCAAATTAATATGGATTTAGAATTATGAAAATCATCCTAGATATAACTAGATTAGTAAGACGAATAAGTAGCAAAAAAACCTTAACTGGAATAGACAGAGTAAGTATTGCATATGTTAAGCATTTTAGAAATAAATCACATGCCCTTATCCGATATGCTGGAAAAAATTTTATCTTATCAAATAATGAGTCTCTAAAATTATTTACTTGGATTTTAAACCCAGATTATTCTTTAAATATTCTAGTTACAATAATTAAAGGGGCAAAGCCGCAAAAACAATTTAGAGAAGCCATTTTAATTAATACTGGACATATCGGACTGAAGCAAAAAAATTATTCTCGAATGATAAATAAACTAAACTTAAAACCATTTTTTGTAGTCCATGATCTTATTCCAATAATCTATCCAGAATATTGTAGTACTGGTGAAGAAATTCGCCACGCAACTAAAATAAACTATGTAATAAATTTTGCGCATGGAATAATCACTAACTCAAACGCAACCTTAACTGATTTAAAAAATTATGCCAAAAATAATAATAGAGCATTACCAAAATCAAAAACCTCCTTGCTAGCATCAGATATGCAATTCTTACCAAATAACGCAAGACCAATTAAAAACCCTTATTTTGTAGTTTTATCAACGATAGACCCAAGAAAAAATCATATTTTACTACTTCAAATTTGGCGTAAGTTTGTCCAAGATTTAGGTGAAAGCGCACCACATCTCATTATTATTGGAAAACGTGGCTGGGAATGTGAGCAAGTTATCGACTTACTTGATAGATGTAAATTTTTATTAAATTTTGTTGATGAGGTATCAAAATGTAATGACCAAGATCTTGTGAACTATATTTGTCATTCTCAAGCGCTACTATTTCCATCATTTGCAGAAGGATATGGATTACCATTAATAGAAGCTCTATCACTTAAAATTCCAGTAATAAGTAGTGATCTTCCTGTATTTAAAGAAATTGCTGGAGAAATACCAGAATATATAGATCCTCTAGATGGGAAAAAATGGGCTGAAGTTATTTTAGAATATACTAATTCTGATAGTAAGCTAAGAAAAAATCAACTAGAAAGAATCGCAAATTTTACTGGACCAAGCTGGAAAAACCACTTTCAAATTGTAGATAGTTTTATAAATGACGATTGATGCGCAAAAAATCCCGCCTATCTGGTTGCCACTATATCTATCAGTTAATGCAATCACCAATAAGTAAACAAGCTTTAGAACCTGTTTAAAGTCTTTCAAACAAGATATGCTTTGCCATGAAAATAATAAAGTCATCAG
>MHBB01000148.1:0-11381 GCA_001803185.1 Legionellales bacterium RIFCSPHIGHO2_12_FULL_35_11 | reverse complement strand
TTGTAAAGCCTTGAGCCTATAAGGTAATCAGGCATTTCTAATTTATTTTGGTGAGATATCCAGGTACAGCCTTTTTAATTTTATTCTTGCGTCATCCGTCTTAAACTACCAGTCAACTATTGATTTACTTTCGTTTCGGTCCTTGCACCAAGCTGATGTTTCATGAATAAAAGTTTCTTTATCTGGAATTCGACGATCCAGGCATTGGCGGCTTAAATGGCTCAATTCAATCTCAGCGATATTGAGCCAACTACCATGTTTTGGCGAATGAGACGGCGTACTAGTGCCTAATTCCTGGGGAATTTAGAAAAATGCCATTGGGAGTTCCCTAAGCTATCGAAATATCAAATGCCAACGTGCTTGAAATATTTTCTTTTTCTAAAAATATTGCAATCAATCTATCAATGCCTAATGCTACACCACTACATTCAGGCATTCCTGATTTTAGTGCTGATAGCAAATATTTATCTGCCGATGCATCATCTAAATTTCGCTCTTTTCTAATACTAATATCAGATGCAAATCTCTCTGCCTGAATTTCATATGCAGTCAGCTCACAAAACCCGTTGGCAAGCTCTATCCCTTTATAATATACCTCAAAACGCAATGCCACATCTTTAACAACCTTCGCTAAAGCACTCTGAGATTTCGGGAAATTATAAACGCCTATTGGGGCATCAATATTTGCAAAATAAGGCTCAACAATATGTGACATGATTAAGAATAAATATTGATCTATATCTTCTTCATCTGATGGCAAAACTCCGTTCAAACCATATTCTGCTAACAAACTTTGAAAATCTTTGATACTTGCTGTAAAAGGGTCTACATCACAAGCTTTTAAAAAAGCTTCTTGATAAGAAAGTTTAATTAATGGTGGTGAATTTATTGTCTCTTGCAAGAATAAATCTACCTCCGCTAGCAATTGATGATGATCATAATCAAGCTGATACCATTCCAATAAACTAAACTCAGGATTATGCCAACGGCCAAGCTCATCACCGCGAAATGAACGAGCAATTTGAAAAATTGGGCCACTTCCTGCAGCTAACAACCTTTTCATATGATATTCAGGAGATGTTTGTAAACAATAACTTTCACCAAGAAAATTAGCTTTTATATTCCGCAAATAAATATCTGTTATGCCATATTTGGCCATGATTGGAGTTTCTACCTCTAAATAACCCATTTTAACAAAAAAACTTCTTATTAAAGATATTATTTTAGAGCGCTTCTGTAAATCAGCAATTGTGGCTGATGGTTGCCAATTAACGTTTTCAATCATCTTAGGGATCTCCCTTACAAAAGACCCAACTCTAACATAGCAGCTTCTGACATTTTATCTTGATCCCAAGGCGGCTCCCAAACCAGTTCTACTTCACAATCACTCACGCCAGAAACTTCATTTACCGCTCGCTCAACCGTTCCTGGAAATGTCTGTGCAACCGGACATCCTGGAGATGTAAGAGTCATTTGGATATGCACATGTTGCTGTTCATCAATTGCAACATCATAAATCAACCCAAGATCATAAATATTCACAGGAATCTCTGGATCAAAAATTTGTTTTAACCGCAAAATAATAGCTTCTTTTAATTTGTCATTACTTTTCTTTTTCCTAAGACCTAGCATATTTTAACCTCATTCTTATGATAATTTTTTAATGCTGCATCGAGAGTATGCCAAGCTAATGTTGCACATTTAACTCTTGCTGGAAAAGTTTTTACCCCAGCTAAAACTACAAGTTTATCATCATTTAAATCTGACTGTGGCTCATCAGAAGTTAACATAGCATGGAATTTATCAAATAAAATTCTGACCTCTTCAACTGTCTTACCTTTTAATGAGTCAGTCATTAAAGATGCTGAAGCTTGAGAAATTGCACATCCACATCCAACGAAGCTAGCGTCTTCAACTATATTTTCCTTAATATTTAGATAAACTGTTAATTTATCTCCACACAAAGGATTAAATCCATATGCTTCATTTGTTGCTTCACGCATACTATGGTGATTTCTAGGATTTTTATTATGATCTATAATTACTTCTTGATATAACTCTCTTAAATTCATTAGGCAAATACCCCTTTTGCATAACGCAAGGTATCAATACATTTATCGATTTCCTCGGTAGTATTGTAAAATGACAATGACATCCTGGCAGTTGCGGCTAAGCTATAAAAATCCATCAGCGGCATAGCACAATGATGCCCTGCTCTAACAGCTATACCTTCACTATCTAAAATGGTCCCGATATCATGAGCATGAATTTTAGCATGGATAAAAGAAATAACCGGTACCTTTCTACTTGCCTGCCCTATTATTTGAAAATCTCCCTCTTGATTTAATTTTTCTGTTGCATAACTTAAGAGATAATCTTCATATTTAAAAATTTTATCTGTACCGATATTGGATAAATAACTAATTGCTGCACCTAATCCTATTGCACCGGCTATATCTGGAGTTCCGGCTTCAAACTTATGCGGCAACGGAGCGTACTCGGTTTTATCAAAACTAACGGAAGTAATCATTTCCCCGCCACCTTGATAAGGATCCATATCATTTAAAAACTCGTCTCTTCCCCAAAGAACACCAATCCCTGTTGGTGCATACATTTTATGTCCAGAAAAAGCATAAAAATCACAATTAAGCTTGGCAACATCTATTTGTAGATGCGGGGCTGCCTGCGCACCATCAAGTAATACTAGTGCTCCAACAGCATGCGCCATTTCTATCATTTCTTTAACAGGATTAATTGTACCTAATGCATTTGATACATGGCTTATTGCCACAAATTTAGTTTTATCTGATAGCTGTTCTGCAAATTTTTCTAAAATTACTTCACCCTTTTCAGAAATCGGAGCAACTTTAAGTTTAGCGCCAGTCTTAGCGCACACCATTTGCCATGGAACTATATTTGAATGATGCTCCATGGTGGTTACTAAAATTTCCTCATTTTCACGGATTCTAGGTGTTACAAAACTGCTAGCAACTAAATTAATCGCCTCAGTTGTACCACGAACAAAAATACACTCATGTGCAAAGGATGCGTTTATGAAATTTTTCACTAAATTTCTAGAATTTTCAAAAGATTCTGTTGCCTGAACACTTAATCGATGCACTCCACGATGTACATTAGAATTTTCCGTTTTATAATAATTAGCAATTGCATCAATTACTTGATTCGGTTTTTGGGTTGTTGCAGCATTATCAAAATATATAAGGCTAGACCCATTAACCATTTCTTTTAATATAGGAAAATCACGTCGCACAGCATTAATATCTAGAACTGAATCCATAACTTTTTTTTTCATTAGTTTATCCAATTTGTTGCGATAGTAACCCGCTTATCCAAGTTGATAAGGTATTATTCGCCATAACATTGAGATTTTCAGAAACAAAAGCTTGTAATAAATAACGCCTAGCATCCGCCTCATCTATTCCTCTTGTAACAAAATAAAATAACGCGTCTTTATCCAACTCGCCAATTGTAGCTCCATGCGTACAAAGTACATCATCAGTATAAATGTTTAATTGTGGCAAGGTATTAATTTCAGCTGTATTTGCAAGTAATAGATTTTTGTTTTGTTGTTGTGCTTTCGTAGATTTAGCTTCTCTTGCAACATATACCTGGCCATTGAATACAGCCTTAGCAGAGTCATTAACTATTCCTCGATAATCTTGCCAACTAGAGCAATCAGGTGCTAAATGTCTTACCAATGTATGGCTGTCCATATGCTGTTTCTTTCTAGGGGCATAAATTCCATTTAATAAACAAGTAGATTTTTTTTCTTCCAAAGAAATAGTTAAATCACTCCTTGACCAACACCCGCCTAATTGCATCAGGTGCGATGTAAAATTACTATTAGCTGCTTGTTTTGCCACAACGTGGCCAAAATGAAATGCGTTACTACTTTCTCTTTGAATTTTTAAGTGCTTAACTTCTGCATTTTGTGCAGCAAAAATCTCAGTAATGGCGTTAGTAAAATAATTTGCAGCCACGTCACCTTGATAATCTTCAATAATGCTTATGTCACTACCTTCTTCGGCCACGATTAAGTGTCTAAGATAAGTGGCTTCATTTGCAGAAGCTTGCAAATGAGCTAACAATAAAGGCTCAACCATCACCACATTTGCTGGAATATAAATAAACAACCCAGCTGCTAACATCGCGGAATTTAATGACTGAAAACCATTCTCATGTGATAAAATCTTGTCAAGATATGGCTTAACTTTATCTATATTTTCATCTACAGCTAAGGTTAATGGTTTGACTATTACACCTGTTGGAAGCTTTTTCTGCAATGCTTCTAACCCCATTGCCACGCCGTTGATAATGGGAATTTTAAGACCAATTGGCGAGTCACTTTGTCGTCCGGTTGCTACTATTTCTATCGCATGAGATGAAAGACTTTGACTTCTTTCTTGTGTAAAAAAATGTTTTAAAAAACCATCAACCTTAG
The DNA here is from genome assembly GCA_001803185.1 of Legionellales bacterium RIFCSPHIGHO2_12_FULL_35_11. Lineage (GTDB taxonomy): Bacteria > Pseudomonadota > Gammaproteobacteria > Legionellales > Legionellaceae > 2-12-FULL-35-11. The sequence continues at coordinate 6,919 of MHBB01000148.1, read as the reverse complement.
TATACTTCCAAGCCTCATTCCCCTTACTAGGAAAACCTAATTTGGCAAAATCAGCTAGTGCTTTTGTTTGTAACTCGGCAAGATAAGCATTTTTCGCAACCAAATCTAGTGCTTGCTTTTGATAAAAACTATAAGCCTCATTCATCATGCCTGCTCCACATCCTCAAGCCAACTATATCCTTTATCTTCTAGCTCTAACGCTAATGATTTATCACCTGATTTAATAATTTTTCCGCCAGCTAAGACATGAATAAAATCAGGTTCAATGTAATTTAATAATCTTTGATAATGCGTTACTAAAATGATAGCACGTTTCTCATTTCGCATTGCGTTCACGCCTGTTGATATTACTCGTAAAGCATCAATATCTAATCCTGAGTCTGTCTCATCTAAGATAGAAAGCTGTGGTTCTAAGGCCAACATTTGTAAGATCTCATTCCGTTTCTTCTCACCACCTGAAAAACCTTCATTAATCCCTCGATACAAAAAGCTTTCATCCATTTCTAATAACTGACATTTTTGTCTGATAAAGGTCAAAAACTCCATTGCATCCAAAGGCTTCTTTCCTTGACCTTCACATACTGCATTTACTGCTGATTTTAGGAAACTAATATTTGTCACCCCAGGAACTTCAATTGGGTATTGAAAGGACATAAACACACCTGCCTTTGCTCGCTCATCAGGTGATAATGCTGTTAGATCATTATTATTATAAATAATCTCTCCTTTCGTTATCTCATAGGCTGGATGACCTGCCAACACTTTAGATAAAGTGCTTTTTCCAGAGCCATTTGGTCCCATGATAGCATGAACTTCCCCTGCTTTTATTTTCAGATTAATACCTTTTAAAATAGGGTTTTCATTAACATTTACATGTAAATTTTTAATTTCTAACATAATTAACCTACCGCCCCTTCAAGACTAATACCTAACAACTTAGTTGCTTCCACAGCAAATTCCATTGGTAATTCTTTCAAAACTTCTTTACAAAAGCCATTCACAATCATTGATACAGCATTTTCTGTATCAATCCCTCTTTGCTGACAATAAAATAATTGCTCTTCGCTTATTTTTGAGGTACTTGCTTCATGCTCTATCTGAGCTGAAGAATGTTTTGCCTCAATATATGGAAAAGTATGTGCCGAACATAAATCACCCATTAATAAGGAATCACATTGAGAGTAATTTCTGGCATTAATAGCTGTTGGACTAATTCGCACTAAACCACGATAAGCATTATGTGAATGACCGGCACTTATCCCTTTAGAAATAATCGTTGATTTAGTATTTTTACCAAGATGAATCATTTTTGTACCTGTATCAGCTTGCTGATAATTATTCGTCACAGCAACAGAATAAAATTCCCCAACCGAGTTATCTCCCTGTAAAATAACACTAGGATACTTCCAAGTAATTGCTGAACCAGTTTCTATTTGAGTCCAGGATATTTTAGAGTTTACCCCCCGGCAAGCTCCTCTTTTAGTAACAAAGTTATAGATTCCTCCGTTACCATTCTCATCACCTGGATACCAGTTCTGCACGGTTGAATACTTAATCTTCGCGTTATCTAAGGCAACTAATTCAACAACAGCAGCATGCAGTTGATTCTCATCCCGCATTGGTGCCGTACATCCTTCTAAATAAGAAACATAACTACTTTCATCTGCTACTATTAGCGTACGTTCAAATTGTCCAGTGGATGCTGCGTTAATTCTAAAATAAGTTGAAAGCTCCATTGGGCAACGAACACCTTTAGGAATATATACGAAAGATCCATCACTAAAGACTGCTGAGTTCAAACACGCATAAAAATTATCTCTATACGGAACAACAGAACCCAAGTATTTTTTAACTAACTCGGGATGATGATGTACAGCCTCTGAAAATGAACAAAATATTATACCTTTTTCAGCTAACTTTTCCTTAAAAGTAGTAGCAACCGACACGCTATCAAATACGGCATCCACTGCGACCCCTGCAAGCAGCTCTTGTTCTTGCAGCGGAATTCCAAGCTTTGCGTAAGTTTTTAGTAGTTCTGGATCTACCTCCTCTAAACTTTTCGGTCTATCTTTCATACTCTTTGGAGCAGAATAATAAGCTATTTTTTGATAATCGATAGGTTTAAAATGGACACTTGACCATTCTGGATGCTGCATAGTTTGCCAATGACGAAAAGCTTTGAGTCGCCACTCTAATAAAAACTCTGGCTCCTCTTTAATTGCTGACAAACGCCTAATAACATCTTCATCCAATCCTGGCGGAAAAGTTTCAACCTCAATATCCGTTGTAAAACCATGCTGATAATCTTGACTTAGCAATGAGCTAAGCTTTTCATTTTGTCCTGCCACCACTTACTCCAAATTATATCTCAATCTTTTTTTTAGAATTAATTGCCGAATCAATCGCAAATTTTAACTTAAGTAATGAATTATTTTGCGAATCTCTATTTAAAGAAGAGTTTGAGAAAACTTCTAAACTTACACTCTTCAAGGCATCATTAATCATTTGGCTAATAATTCGCCAGTTACCTTTGACATGACAAACACTTTGCAAAGTACAATCATTTGGCTCATGACTGCATTCCGTTAAACCCCGTGTATTGTCTAGTGCATAAATTATATCCGCAAGTGAGATAGCACGTGCATCTCTTTGTAACAAATACCCGCCACTTACACCTCGCACAGATGTTAATAGTTTTGCAGAAGTAAGGTGTTTTAATAATTTACTAACCGTTGGCATGGAGATATGGGTATTTGCAGAAATATCTCTCGCGCTACATAGCTTATCGTTATGCTCAGCCAGATACACCATAACTATAGTTCCGTAGTCTGCCAATTTACTGATCCGCAGCATATCATTCCTTCATGTAACAATCTAGTACTAATTAGGTACTAGATTATATCTAATATATGATAAAATCCCAAACTTTTTCCCAAAAATTTATGATTCTGGACTTTATGCCTTTTTCAAAAAGCACTCAAAATTGTCGTCTTTGCGAACAAAGTGAAGCAATCTAGTGACGTTTAAGGACTCTAGATTGCTTCACTATCGCTCGCAAAGACGCATTTTAGAACACGTCTTTAAAAAGTCATAAAGTCCAGTGATTAAAGTATTAAAGAAAAGAAAAATGGGTTATAATGCGCGCTCTTCGAATTAACAGTTGAGGATATGTTATGAAAAATACCGGCTTTATTGCCAACGTATTTTTTTCAATCTTATGCGCGGCATTTATCAGTAGTAAATCTTTTGCAGAACCGATGAATATTCATGAATTAAGAAATCAGTTACAAAGCTATCACGACTCAGGAACATACTTAAAAGAAATTACCAAAGTAGCTGATGCTGCTAATAAATATATCACTGAAATAGCCAATACAAACAACCACAGCGCAAACCCGAAGCACCTTGCAATAGTGCTTGATGTAGATGAAACTAGTCTTTCCTACTATAATCACTTACTGAAACATCATTTTTGTTATGACCCGATTGCTAGCAGAAACGAAATTCTTACCGCTAATGCCCCAGCAATTAAACCTATTTTATTATTATACAAAAGCGCGATTCAAAATAAAGTCGCGGTATTTTTTATCACAGCTAGAAGAACATATGCAAGACAAGCAACTAGACGAAACTTAAAAGCAGCTGGATACACTAACTGGACCGGACTATACACCAGACCACCATCTTATAAAACAGGCTCTATTCAAAGTTTTAAATCAGAAAAAAGAGAGGAAATTGAACGTCAAGGTTACACAATCATCGCGTCTATTGGCGATCAGAAAAGTGACCTAAGTGGAGGGTACACTAAAAAAACATTTAAAATACCTAATCCTTATTATTTTATAAATTAAAAGTGTTAGACTGGACTTTATGACTTTTTCAAAAAGCACTCGAAATTGTCGTCTTTGCGAACAAAGTGAAGCAATCTAGTGACGTTCAAGGGCTCTAGATTGCTTCACTATCGCTCGCAAAGACGCATTTTAGAACATGTCTTTAAAAAGTCATAAAGTCAAAAGTTAGAATGTTTAATAATATCTGTGGGATGTTTATTACTTGTATCATCAGCATTCTCCTCTAATGACTCACTTGATGGATGAGTTTTTGAATTTTTTTCTTTAGCTGATTCGGCTTGAATATCTTCTTCGCTTTCAATTACAAAATCGCTTGAAGCAGCGGCAACCCCATCATACATCATTCTCGTCGTACTATCACCATCCATCACAATTTTATTGCTATGTTTAATACCATCTGCCATATAATCCACAAACCCTTTGTGAGCTTGGGCTTTCCCAACGTTACTCTGTTTAAGATTTGTAATATTCGACCCCTCTGCAAAATTGCGATTATATGTTTTAGTTAGATTAAATATTTTAGGTTGGGACTCAATTTTATGTCCTGCCCCTTCTGACAAAGGTATTAAAGCTGCAGCACCATATAAATTTTCTTTATTATAATGATAATCAATACTTTCTTTTAAAGCCTCGGCTGCATTTTTAGCTTCTTTTTTTGATGAAGCATTACATAAAGCTATAAATTTATTACGCAGATCCCTGGGTATTTCATGTTCTAACATATTTTCTCTATTTGCAATAATAACTGTTCGCTCATTCGCGCTTTTACAACCAAAAATAGCTTCATCTTCTGCAAACAACGAAAGAGCTTGGATTAATTTTGCATACTTATGACTAAAGTGTAAGTCAAATGCCATTATTTTTTTTAAACTATGTTCGACTAATGTCTTCGCAGGATTTTCTGCAGTATCATTAAAAGATCCCTTCCACTCTTTTTTCTTTAATGCTATTGCTCTGACAACCGCTCTCCCATCATTAGATTGATAAAAATACGGTGATTGGAAAAACCTACTAAAAATCCCTTTATTAGCTGGCTGTAAAAAATTTTCATATCTATTACTAATCTTTTCATTAAAAAACTTCTCATCGATATTTCTTATTAATGACATTTCTGTCATCTGAGTTGATTCATGTTTTAAATTATTCCCAAATGGAAACCTAGAGTAACCAAGAGGTTTTCCAAATCCATTAACTGATATTGCCTGTACCATGCAAGGTTTTGTTGCCAAAGACAAACATTTTTTATTATAAGCATGTGCACCTAGAATTATTGCATCCAAACTAGCATTTTGCTTATTTTTAGTCATCATTTCATCTGCATAATCATCTAAGGCAGTAAGCAAATTATATGTGAAAAATGGTTTTTCAAATCTATTTTGAATAGAGATATATTCTAGCTTATCTACAACATCAGCAATTTGTTCTTTCTTAGGTACACCTTCAACTACTGCTATCGAAGGAACCCTAACATGTGTTTTATCTACTTTTGTAAAACAAAGTTTATCATCAATTTTAAAATAACATATTGATTTAGCAGCCAATTTCTCACCTAATTGTTTATCATGAGCTGTATTTTTTGTGCCACCAATTCTTATTGCAATTTTATTAGTCCTATCTATATGCAAAATATCTAAATCAGAAGCGGTTGTCTTTTTTGCTAAATTTTTTGCCTGTTTTCGATCAAAGTTTGCTTCATTAATTGGTACATCTACAATTTTACTAAGATTATTTACTAATATTTCATGGGCTTTTGGAAATATACTTGCACGACTTTCATTTAATTTCTTATTTATTGTTTCGATATCTAATTTTGGAACTTCGCTATCATCACATGCTGCAACTAGCGCTTTAGAAAACGCCTTATTAACTAATCCATTAACTTCACTCATAGCTTCTGCGTGTGCTTTCTCTGATTCTTCTTGATTAATAGAATAAAGCTCACTATAAACTCTACTTGCCAAAAGTAATTGAAAATGCATTTCTTGTTGTAGAAAAATTATGCTATTTAAACTATCAAGATTTGTTAATGCTGAAATTATCTTTTCTTTTTTAGTTTTATCTACATTTTCCAGTCCATTACCAACCCATTCTTTATATTTATCTGTGTGAGCCAAGTCTAAACTAACAAGAACGTTATCTACTTCAACCAACAGTCTTCCTTGTGGATCGAAATTTTTTTTAAAATCCTGATCCTGTATTAAGTTTAATGCTTTTTCGTATAAATTTAACTCTGTATTTTTATCTGTAGTACTTTGCTCATTTTCATCTTTCATAATTAAATTACCGAATGTGATTATTAGTTAATTATAGCATGCCTATCTGGTTGCCACATATTCGTCAGGCCACTGCAGCAATTCTAATTATGACTTTTGTACATTAAAATAAACTCACAATGATTTCAAAACAATCCAAAATTTGATTTAACTAAAATCAATTAGCTTGTTATATGATCTGGTGTATAGTAAATGTGCTGCATAATTATAATTGCTGAGGCCACTGCCATTAAGTTAAGAAAAACACTGTCATTCCCGCGAAGGCGGGAATCTATTTCTAAGCAGGCACAGTGCCACTTTAGGGATAGATTCCCAATGATATGGACTCATCCTCCCTTTTAAACGGCTACTAAATGAGCCAACATGGTTTTGTTAGAAAACCTAAAAAAAAAAGAAAAGGAGAGTCCAGTGAACAATGTTACTTTATTAGGTATTGATTTGGCAAAAGATGTTTTTCAATTGCATGGCGTCAATGAACATGGGAAAAAGGTGCTTGGTAAAAAAATAAGTCGGGCTGCGTTACCTAACTTTATAGCAAATCTACCGTCTTGTAAAATTGCGATGGAAGCATGTGGAGGCGCCAATTATTGGTCGCGAAAATTTATATCCTATGGTCATACGGTATCACAAATTAGTCCACAGCATGTGAAGCCGTTTGTTCAAGGGAATAAAAATGATAAAAATGATAAAAATGATGCACGCGCGATTGTAATTGCATCGCTTCAAGATGATATGCCAACGGTATCAATCTTCCAATTAGCCTTAAGTTTTAATTGACATATTACGATACATTTG
>MHBB01000147.1:37909-49023 GCA_001803185.1 Legionellales bacterium RIFCSPHIGHO2_12_FULL_35_11 | reverse complement strand
ATGACTAATGTGCTGAATTTTAAAGATTTTTTCATGTTTTTTTGACGAAGGCATAGTCACCACTATGGTGAGTTAAAAAACATGAAAAAATCTTTAAAATTCAGTGCATTAGGCATTCGTAGTAGAGCTCAACTGCTTTTTCTAGGATTATAATCCTGTTCCAATTATAATTTATTTGGAGGACTTGATCTATGCGACAGGTACCTAGAGAAGTTTCTAATCTCATCCCTAACGGAGATGAAGCATGAAACTACATCATTTTAAACAAAAAAAATTACATCATCACAAAATAAGCATGTTAACTTGTTATGATTTTCCTTCAGCAAAAATAATTTCCGAATCAAACGTAGACGCTGTCCTGGTTGGAGATTCTGTTGCTATGACAGTATATGGTTATGAAAGCACTGTGCATGCAACAATGGAAATGATTAATTTACATACTGCGGCTGTAAGACGAGGTGTTGGTAAAAAGTTCTTGATATCTGACCTACCATTTTTAAGTTACCGTGAGTCACGAGCACAGACTATGCTTAATGTTAAACAGCTGATCCAAGCAGGAGCTCAAGCTGTTAAATTGGAAGGTGGTGATCCGGAACTTTGTAATACTATTAAACATATAGTAACATCTGGCGTACCAGTTATGGGGCATATTGGCTTAACTCCTCAAAGCATTATGCAAATTGGTGGCTACAAAGTACAAGGCAGAACAATTAAGCAAGCTGATATTATTTTAGAACAAGCTTTAAATTTAGAAAAATCAGGATGTTTTGCCATTGTTCTTGAATGCATACCCGAAGATCTTGCAAAAAAAATTACAGAAACACTTACAATTCCGACTATTGGAATTGGGGCAGGAAAAAATACTGATGGTCAAATCTTAGTTTGGCATGACTTATTAGGTATGCAATCAGAAGTTAACTTAAAATTTGTAAAACGATATACAGAATCTAAAGAAATATTTTTCAGCGCTATAAATGAATATGCTGATGAAGTTAAAGAATTATTATTCCCTAGTGATGAATGTACTTTTAAGGGAACTCCCTAAGGACTAAAAATGCAAGTATTTAATAATGTTGTGGAATGGCAAAATATTCGAAAATCATTTCCAAACTCACTCTCTATTGGATTTGTTCCAACCATGGGAAATTTACATATTGGACATTTATCATTAATAAAAAAGTGTAATGAAGAAAATGATTTGACGATAGTTAGCCTTTTTGTAAATAAAACGCAATTTAATAGTAACTCTGACTATACTAATTACCCAATAACTCTAGATAAAGATTTTCAATTATTAAAAGAAAATAATGTGGATTATTGCTTTATGCCAAACTATGCAGCAATGTATCCAGATGACTTTAAGTATCAAGTAGTTGAAATAGATAACTCTACTATTTTAGAAGGCAGCTCTAGACCTGGGCACTTTACCGGTGTATTAACCGTAGTAATGAAATTATTTAATATAATAAAACCACATCGCGCATATTTTGGCGAAAAAGACTATCAACAGTATCAATTAATAAAAGACATGGCCAATAGTTTCTTTATGGATATAGAAATAATTGTATGCCCAACAATTAGAGAAGAAAGTGGATTAGCCTACAGTTCAAGAAATAATCTTCTAAATGCGGAACAAAAAGATATTGCTAATAAATTTGCAACTATTTTTCATTCTGCAAAGAGCGCTGAAGAAGCAATTTATAAACTAGATAGTGCTGGAATTGAAGTAATATATATTAAAGATCATAAAAATAGACGATATGCTGCGGTTAAAGTCGGCCTTGCTCGCTTGATAGATAATATTGTATATTAACCTTTATATTATTAGATAAATATTGATGACTTAAACTCGCGCAAATATCTGATAAACTTAAAGAACTAATGTTTTTTGAAAAATTAACTTTAACTAACTTAGGCTTTAAAAACCCGTTTTTTCCGAAAATTGTTATATCTTCATGAATTTCAAATTTAAAACATGAAAGGAAATCAAAAAAAGTAGTTTTAACTTTTTTAGCTAGCTTATTGCCAATAATTTTTTCCAATTCATTTTGAAAAATTTCAGAGTAGAATTTTTCCATTTCTAAAATAAGGCCATCATCATCGCTACTCTCAGGCAAGATGTAAGCTGTCTGATCAAATTGCGCATCCAATCCATTCCAATTTAAATTTGGAAAATTAAATTGAATAAAAGAAATAAATTTACCTGCTGGTTTTAAAAGTAAGACTTTTGATTCTTTGTATTTCATAATGCTCTCCCTAATTAACTCATCCTGAGTACAACTTGAAAGGCTTGAAAAATAACTCAGCATCTTAAAACCTTAGTCTTTTTACAGCAAATAGTCAGACTAAAATCATATTAAACTCTTTGAGTAACAAAAATCTAGTTTGCTTGATATTACTGAATTTTGCGATAATAGCAAACCATCTTTTTTCAAAGAACACATCGAGTCTATCACTTAACCATAATGATATGCAATATATCTTTTAAAAATATTTTTGAACTTGATCTACAATATTAACCTGCCTATCTGGTCTAGATAGCTAATCAAATAAGCGACAAGATAGTATATAATTTATATTCAAAGAATCTGTAAGAGTTGCTTTTCTTGTCAATGGATTATAATTTAAGCCGGTTAAATCTAAAATTTCAAAGCCATTTTCTCGTAACATTCCACACATTTCACTAGGTTTTATAAATTTATTATAATCATGCGTTTGTTTTGGAATAATATTTAAAATATATTCAGCAGCAATAACAGCCCCGAAATATGCTGTTACAGTTCTATTAATAGTAGATAAAAATAAATAACCACCAGGGATTAGTAAACGCTTAGCGTTCTTAAGCACCATCTCTGGATCATTAACATGCTCTAGCATTTCTAAACAAGTTATTACCTGAAAAGGTTCCGCTATATAATTTTCAACCGGAACACAATCGTAATTAATATGTAATGACTCAAGTTTTGCTCTTTCTTTCGCAACCAAAATTGCTGATTCAGCAACATCTATTCCTGAAACATTTCCGCCTAGTTTTGCAATACTTGTAGATAATACACCTCCACCACAACCAATATCTAACACTCTTTTCCCATTTACAGAACAAATTTTTTCTATATATTCTAATCGTATTGGATTAATATCATGTAAAGTTTTTAAAGGCCCTTCTTTATCCCACCAGGTATTTGCTAACTTTGTAAACTTTTTAACTTCAATACTGTCAACTGTAGTTTCATCTTTCATTAACTATTATTAACTCCTAGTAAACTAAATGGTCTAAAAAAATTATTAACAATTTCATTTGTTATAAAACTTACATTATATGGATGCTCAGCTTGAATTGTCTTATGAAATTGCATATTCGCAAAAATATTAGAAATTCGACCTAATAATATTACTTCTACTTCAGGATTATATAAATAGATCTGTGTAAGCAATTCATCAATAAATGGCCGCCATTGCTTAGCGTGATACAATACTTTCCCTGGACTATAAATTAGTGACGCATTTAATAACAAAAATCCATGTTGTAACATTCTCTGAAATAATTCTGGGATAGTTTGTATAAAAGATTTTTTATTTATATTTGCAATAGCTTCTTTAGAAAAATTATTACTCAAATCACCTCTTATATAAAGCAACATTTTAATAAAATTTCTTAAAGACGTTGCTTTATTAACTGATTTACTTAAACCATTATCGCTCCAAATATCTTTAATATCATTATCCCAAAATGCATAACCATTAGCTGACTGCTGTCTTGGGTAAGGAGATTCTCCTAACAGGATATACTTGGTTTTTTCTAATGGTAAACTAAAAGCACTAAATAATTTTTCCTGTGCCGGCAACCAATCATCATAATTTTTTAGTTGTAGTAAATAATCATTACTCATTTTTGAAATTGAATTTTTAAGAATTCCATGCCACTGCTCATTTGTTGCGGTAATTAAGCTATCCAAAAACTGCATTAAACAACTCCACAGCAAGCTTAACTGTTTTTCCATCAACATCTTCTATTGGATTGTACTCAACTATTTCTAGACCTAAAAAATTGTCTCTAGTATTTAATGATGTTAGTGATTTAACTAATTCTCTTCCATTTATTCCATTCGGGACTGGGCAGCCAACACCTGGAGCATCTAACGGGTCTATTCCATCCAAATCTAAACTAATACCAAATCCACATGTATTTTTACTAACTAACTTTGAAGCCTCTGTTATAGTTTCCATTAAGCCCTTAGATTTAACTTCTGGCATTTTATATACTTTTACTCCCATCCTCTCCAAATTAAGAGCCTCGCCATCTTCATAGCTTCTGACGCCAATTAAACAAACATTTTCTGGTTTGAAAGCAGGAAAATTATCAAAAATATTGATTAGGCTCTCATTTCCTTCACCTAACAAATGCGCAAGTGGCATACCATGGATATTTTTTGTTTCGGATGTATATGGTGTGTGGCAATCCATATGCGCATCAATCCATATTAAACCGATATCACCTCTTTCTCTATTTGCATGTGCTACAGCACTCCATGTCCCAATTGCAGAAGAATGATCTCCTCCAAAAACACAAAATTGATCACTATTTTTAGCAAGAGGAATAATTGCCTTACCAAGTTTTGTAACAATATCTAAAACAACTGGCATTACTTGCATACCTCTTTCGAGTGCTGAGGCCTCTATTAATGACTCCCATTGCAACTTTAAGCATAAATCTTTAAATAAATGTTGATGATAATATAAATACCAAGGACCAAGAGCGCAGTCTACGTTATTTGCTGCTACTCCTGAGGCATATCCTATTAATTTAATAATGTTTTGATTTTTCATATTACTCTCTTAAAAATAATCCATATAAATCTTTGCAGTCTTCTATTGAGTATGGTACAAAATCGATATCCTTTCCTACTCCTAACTCCTTAGCTAGATCGTAACATAATCGCAGAGCACTAAAGTCCTCTATTGCAAAACCAACCGCATCAAATACTGTAACTTCATTGTCATCTACCCTACCTTGCTTTAAACCACTTATAATTTCCCATAATTCTGCATATACAGTTTTATGAGCCTCATCGCCTAAATTTTGAATTTCTCCTTCTACTACAGTTTGCGGAAAGTATTCAATTACTACTTTTGACTGCTTTAAAATTTCAACGTCTAATTCAGTTTTACCAGGCGAATCTCCACCAACTGCGCAGATATGAACTCCAGGCATAATATTTTTTATTTCTAGTATTTTCTGTTTATCTTTAACGGAAGTTAATGTAATAATTATATCAGCACCGGCGATTGCATCCAAACAATCATCTGCAAAAGTAATTTTAAAATGCTCATTTGCTAAATTTCTAGCAAATCTTTCCATGGCTGATTTAGATAAATCAAAACATCGTACTTCTTTAATATCAAATAAAGCTGTGTGCGCTAAAATTTGAAATTCACTCTGCGCTCCACAACCTATAATTGCGACCGTTTTGGATGAAGTTTTAGCCAAATATTTTGATGACAATGCTGAAATAGCAGCTGTTCTAACAGCCGTTAAGATATTCATTGACGCTAACATTAACGGATATCCTGTTTCAACATTAGCAAGCATACCAACACCAATAATATTTAACTTCCCATATTTAGGATTCTGTGGATGCCCATTTACATATTTAAAACTGTAGTATTGTTTATCGCAAGTTGGCATTAATTCTATAACACCATTATTTACATACATGGCATTTCGCGAACACTTTTGAAAGTCTTTCCAATTTTGAAAATCTTTTGTTAACCTATCAACTAATTGCAGGTAAAATTTTTCTAAACCTAGTTTTTTTATAATTAAGTTTATATCTTTTGCTTCTAACAGTATCATATTTAAATCCTTATTATGAAAAAATACTGGAAAACATTAATTGGAAAATGCATCTATCACTCCCCAACCGGGGTTAAAGTACATCAAAATTTAATTTATCGTTGGCTAACTATCGAAAGTAATATTATTCAAACGCTAATAAATAGATTCCAATTATCAAATGCTTCTCTACTTTATATAAAAGCTATAACTTTTGCCAGCAAAAATAGAGAAGGCGAAACCTGTCTTTTAGGTCTTGGTGGATGTGCTATCCCACATGCGTTAGTTATGCAACAGTCTAGAATAACTGCAATAGAGATAAATAATGATATTATTGAAATAGCTAATAAATATTTTAAGGCAGAAAAATTAAAAAATCTCGATATAATTAATGCTGATGCCAACGCTTTTCTGAAAAACACTGATAAAAAGTTTCAACACTTAATTATTGATATTCATGATAGTAGCGGGTTCCCGAAAAACTGTCTAAATTTAGATTTTTTTACTAATTGTAAAAAAGTATTATGCCAAGGCGGAACTATGACTATAAATTTGGCAAAATATTCGGATTTTTTAGCAGTTACCCCTTTATTAAACCTGTCTTTCCCTGAAATTAGCGTTACCATTCCTGTTCCCAAAACTAGTAACATTGTTATTTGTAAGGCTAGAGGTGAAAGTATATTAAAACAATTTACCGATACTAACTTGATAACAAAGATTATTTGGGACAACACTTTTGGATATTTGGTTAAACTAAAATAGCCAGGGCTGTCGCATCAAATTAATCAATGCTGGCGTGTAGGTCGGGCCTTGGCCCAACAAAAAATGCAGCTTTTTTATCGTTGGGCCAAGGCCCAACCTACGCCCCGTCTATATTATTTGATGAGACAGCCCTGCTAAAATAGCCTTCTTACCTGGACTTTATGACTTTTTCAAAAAGCACTCAAAATTGTCGTCTTTGCGAACAAAGTCATAAAGTCCAGCTTACATAACCTGCATTTATTAAAAACTGCGGAATCGAGTAAATAAAAACCTAAATATCTAATAAATCCTTCTCTTTATGCGCCAGTAACTCATCTATCTCTAAAATATGCTTATCAGTTAATTTTTGAATTACTTCATTTCCGCGTCTTTCATCATCTTCAGAAATGGTTTTTTCTTCTTTTAATTTATTATTAGCATCTCTTCTAATATTTCTAACTGAAACTCTACCTTGCTCTGCCTCTGCTCTAACTACTTTAATTAACTCACGTCTGCGATCTTCTGTTAAAGCTGGCATGGGAACTCGTATCGCTGTTCCTGCGCTAGAAGGATTTAAACCTAAATCAGAATTCATAATAGCACGTTCAATATCAGCTACCATTGTTTTATCAAACGGTGTAACTAAAATTGTTCTTGAATCACTAGCACTAACTGATGCAACTTGATTAAGGGGTGTTAAATTACCATAATACTCAACCTGAACATGGTCTAAAAGACTTGCATTGGCACGACCAGTTCTTATTTTTGTCATTTCATGATGAAGCGCGTCGACAGCTTTTCTCATCTTTTGCTCAGCTTCTCGCTTTATTGTTTCAAACATGATTTCCTCCAACAATTGTTCCTATTTTTTCACCCCGAACTATTTTAACTAACGCATCAGGTGCATTTAAATCAAACACTTGGATAGGCATATTTTGATCTTGACATAAGCATATAGCTGTTAAATCCATAACGGCTAAACCTTTATTCAAAACTTCAGTGTATGTTAAATAATCATACCTAGTAGCATTTTTATCTTTAACTGGATCACTTGAATATATACCATCAACTTTCGTAGCTTTTAGTACTATGTCTGCGCCAACTTCAATAGCCCTTAAACAAGCAGCACTATCAGTTGTAAAAAAAGGATTGCCTGTACCTGCAGCAAAAATAACTACATGCCCGTTTCTTAAATGAGTAATTGCTTTGCGTCTATGGTATGAATCAACAACTCCTATCATAGGTATTGCTGACATGATTCTTGCTGGCAAATCAATTCTTTCTAAGGCATCACGCATAGCTAAAGCATTCATAACTGTAGCCAACATTCCCATATGATCACCAGTTACTCTACCAAGACCTGCTTCAGACAATTTTTTACCACGAAATAAATTTCCACCACCGATAACCAAGCCAACTTCAACTCCCATTGAAATTAACGTGGAGATATCAAAGGCAATTTTGTCCAGCACAGCTGGGTCGATTCCAAATTGAGAAGAGCCAATCAGTGCTTCGCCACTACATTTAAGTAAGATGCGTTTGTAACTTAACTCAGGCATATTTGTCATTTTTATTTGTCACGTACTTGAGCCATTACTTCCTCAACGAAGTTATCTTCTTTCTTCTCTATACCTTCACCTACTTCAAATCTTGTGAAAGAAATAACTTCAGCATTTTTTTGTTCTAATAATTTACCAACTGTAATACTTGGATCTTTTACAAAAGATTGACCACATAAGCTTACTTCAGCAACAAACTTATTAATTCTGCCGTCAACCATTTTATCAATTATATCTTGCGGTTTATTGCTTTCTTTAGCTTGAGCTGCAAAAATTTCGCGTTCATTTGCAATTGCTTCAGCAGGAACATCTCCAATATTAACCACCATTGGTCTACTTGCTGCGATATGCATTGCTAAATCTTTAGCTAAAGATTCATCTCCAGATTTTAGAGAAACTAAAACACCAATTCGACCACTATGTAAATAGTATCCTGTTACGCCTTCTGTTTGCAATCTTTCAATTCTTCGTATCTTAATATTTTCGCCAATTTTAGAAATCAATTCTTGCCTTGCTTCTTCAATAGTTCTATCTGAGCCACTTAATTTTTCATTAGATAACTCTTCAACAGTGTTTAAAGATGAATTTAATGCAGTTTCTGCAACAGCCTTGGCAAATGCCATAAAACTACCGTCACGAGCAACGAAATCAGTTTCGCTATTTATTTCGACCATGACTATACGTCTTCCATCTGCTGATCTAGCAATCTCAACTATGCCCTCTGCAGCTATTCGACCAGCCTTTTTATCAGCTTTAGCTTGTCCTGATTTACGCATTTCAGTAATAGCTTTTTCTATATCTCCTTCAGCTGCTACTAAAAATTTCTTGCACTCCATCATTCCTGCGCCAGTTCGTTCGCGTAATTGCATTACCATCGCTGCACTAATCGACATAATTTTTCTCCAAATTTTTGAAAATAACAAACATGCTGAACAAATAAGATATTATCCAGAAAATATATAGGTACATTCTAATAAAGAATTTAAATTTTATTAAGATTCAGCTGCTTCTGTATCTTCTGCAGGTTTATCGCCACCAACAGTGTTAATATCACGACCAGCAATAATACTATCGGCAACACAACGTAGATAAATATCAATCGCACGCATAGAATCATCATTACCTGGAATTACATAGTCAATGTTATCTGGATCATTATTAGTATCAACTATACCGAAAACTGGTATACGCAATTTTCTAGCTTCTTCTACAGCGATATTTTCAAATCCAACATCCACTACAAAAATCGCATCAGGCAAACCGCCCATATCCTCAATACCACCAAGGCTACGGTCTAATTTTTCTAACTCTCTTGATAACATTAGAGCTTCTTTTTTAATCATTGTTTCAAAGATGCCTTCATCACGCATCTTTTTCAATTCTTTTAAACGGAAAATTGATTGTCTTACTGTTTTGTAGTTAGTTAACATACCACCTAACCAACGGTGATCTACATATGGCATACCAGCTCTTGTAGCGTGCTCACGAATGTGCTCTTGAGCTGCTCTTTTTGTTCCAACGAACAATATTTTAGCTTTATTTGCAGCAAGCTTACTTATTTGATTCATCGCATCTTTCATCATAGGTACTGTTTTTTCAAGATTGATGATATGAATCTTATTTCTACTACCAAATATATATTCGCCCATTTTAGGATTCCAGAAACGAGTTCTGTGACCAAAATGTGCACCTGCTTCTAATAGCTCTTTCATACTAATTTTCATATTTTTCTCCGGGTTACGCCTCCACATTTCCCATCCACAACCAAATGGGAAAACCCCACAAGGACCCTTGCGTCTGTGACGAAATGTGTGTGTAGTTAAAATTCGCAATATTTATATCATAAATGCTGATAAAAAACAATTCATATATTCCTCCAGAAAGCCTTTTTTCTATATAACAACTCTACATCTTCTTTTGATTTCAAAATTTTATTATCTAATGAAAAAATTTGTCGATTATTTTTATAGTAAATACCAAGTGGTATGGGGAATTTCTCAGGAGAAAGGTTAGCTAAACGCTGAGCTGCATTTAAGTCGGTTACATCATGAAGATAAAAGTTATTTTCTGTTGCTGAATTGACATAAATTTTGTTGTTATCAATAATTAAACACTTTTCATCCTGTTCACCAAAAACCAACGGTTTACCATGCTCTAGATATATAGTTCTTGCAGCTCGATTTGCCTTAGCTGAAAACTCATCAAATGCACCTTCATTAAATATATGACAATCTTGATATATTTCAATTAAACTTACACCTTTGTGTGCGTGGGCTGCCATTAAAACTTCCTTTAAATGCACAGGATCTTTATCAATACATCTTGCTACGAAACTTGCTCCAGCACCTAATGCTAGTGCAATCGGATTAATAGGTGCTAATTTTACTCCTTCTGGCGATGTTTTAGTTATTTGACCACACTTTGAGGTAGGTGAAAATTGACCTTTAGTCAATCCATAAACTTGGTTATTAATTAGTAATATATTAACATCTATATTTCTGCGAAGAGCATGAATAAAATGATTTCCACCTATACTAAGGCAGTCACCATCACCTGTGATAACCCACACTGACAAATCATCTCTCATGGACTTTAAACCTGTTGCAACTGCTAATGCCCTACCATGAATAGTATGGAAACCGTAAGTATTCATATAATATGGTAAACGACCAGCACAGCCTATTCCAGAAACAAAAACATGCTTTTCTGGAGGTAATCCAAGTTCAGGTAACATCTTTTGAATACCAGCTAAAATCGCATAATCTCCACAACCAGGACACCATCTAACTTCATTAGAATTTACAAAATCAGATCTTTGATATACTTGATTATTCATAGATTGCACCATTAGTAACTTCTTTAATTTTGTTTACTAGAAAACTAATTGCAAAAGGCTGACCATTACATTGAGTAATTGACTTTGCATCTATTAAATATTTTGCTCGTATTTCATGAACTAACTGCCCTGTATTTAATTCCGC